>JBFFND010000017.1:0-15970 GCA_041563375.1 Gammaproteobacteria bacterium
ATCTCTCTGTAATATCTCGAACAAAGGCTGTAAAGTACATTTCTTCACCAATAGGTGATTTACATATACTCACCTCTGCTGGGAATGTACTACCGTCTTTCCTTTTACCTTCAACTTCTGGCCGAACCGTCATAAATTTCGCCTGAACCTCGGTATCTTTAGAAAAATCATGCACATATTTTTTATGCCCCCGCTGCACATCAAATGGCAGCAAAATATCAATAGACTCCCCTAACGCCTCTTCCCTGGCGTATCCAAACATTAACTCAGCAGCAGGATTGAACAATATAATTTGCTGTGCGCCATTGATGCTTACAATTGCATCTGAAGAATTTTGCACCAGCGACCTGGTCTGATCATGGGCCTGCTCAAGTTGAGCAGTACGTTCACTCACCAGGCCTAACAACTTATGTTCACTTTTTTTAAACCCTATGTAAAAAGCAATAAACACAAGAATCACCGCCAGAAGAATAATACTCAAAAAAAGCGCTATATATATTGTGTTTTTTTTGTAGAGCCTGTTCAGGCTTTCAACTTCATGCAACGAGTTAACCTCAAGACCCTGCAGAAAGGACTCGAAGCTTTTCAAAACATCTTCTTGAACAGGCAAAGTCGAGCTATAGATCAACTCGCGCGCCGCGTCCATTTTTCCTTCATACATTAATTCTGCTGCACGCCTTTGAGACTTCGCATTAATAGCCGTCAAACGCAATGCATTTTCCAGCAATTCAGACTCACGGGGACTCAGGTTCGTGCTTTCAAGCCTGGCTTTATTCTCGAGAAAATTAGATGCTTCCTGAATCATGCCGGAATTTAAATCTTCTATTTCAAACACATCTTCACTAACAAGCATTTCAAAAAGATTCAGGGTTCTTTCCCTGGCAGACCTCATCATTTCAGACACGGTCACACGCTTGTCCTGCAACTGGGTCATCGCCTCTACAGCCTCTGAATAAAGCAAGGCTGATGAACTATAAATGCGCCACATAAACCAGATAGCTACAACAAAGAAAACAACCAGCGCTATTGCCGCCTGTTTTATATTCAATGAACTTAGTCTGCTAAAAAAGATCAAGCTCAGCACCCACACTTATATTTTTTACTAAAACCATAGAGTTCTTTTTATTACTGCTTTACCAGCTCTGGGACCAATCACTACCAGCCGAGAGGCCTGGCCATCTCTGGCAGGTCACCCTCCAGCCCCATCGCGTGGCGCATAAAGCGGTGCTTGATCGGCCCCAGTCCGTTCACCAGATCCAGCCCTGCATTGCGTAACAGGCTCAGACCCGGCTGCTGATTGCTGAACAGGTTCTTAAAACCACTCATGCTGTACATCATCAGGCTGTTATCGGCGCGACGCCAGCGCTCGTATTTACGCAGAGTCGTTATGGATGCCTGCTTCTGCCCGCGACTGCGTGCCTGCAGGAGCACTTCCGCCAGTGACGCCGCATCGAGTATTCCCAGGTTCACCCCCTGACCCGCCAGCGGATGGATGGTATGCGCCGCATCACCGATCAGTGCCAGCCCCGGCTTTACATACTGTGTCGCATGACGACGTACCAGCGGGAAGGCCGCGCGCTCACTCACCGCCTCCACCTCACCCAGAGTATAGTCAAACGCCTGCTCCAGCTCACGGCTGAAGGTCTGCTCATCCATCGCCAGTAGTTCATCGGCTCGCCGATCATCCGCCGACCAGACGATTGAACAGCGACCATCACTCAACGGCAGAAAAGCCAGCGGGCCACTGGGCAGAAAACGTTGCCATGCAGTGTCCTGATGATGACGGGTCGATTTAACAATGGCCACCACCCCTTTCTGCTGGTAAGCGGCCTGTTCCAGCTCAATCTGTGCCGCCTGCCTCACTGCCGACTGGGCACCATCCGCACCCACCAGCAGCGGCGCGCTCAGGCAACGTCCATCACGCAGACTGACACGGGAGCCCAGTGGTTGATAGTCAATTTCGGTGACCTCTGCAGGGCATATCAGTTGCACCGAGTCCAGCTGGCGTGCCTGCTCATATAGTGCATACTGCACCACCCGGTTTTCGATAATATGCCCCAGCCCATCGGTACCCAGATCCGCCGCATCAAAATGAATTTTGCCATCGCCGGTCGCATCCCAGACATGCATCTGCTGATAGGCGCAGGCGCGTCGCTGCAGCATGACCGGCCAGGCCTGCAGGCGTTCAAACACCTGCTGCGAGGATTTATTAATCGCCGACACACGCAGCGCGTAATCCGCATCGGCCGCCAGATCCTGCGGCTCATAAGCCTCAACCACTGCGACCCGCACAGCACCTCGACCCAGCGCACAGGCCAGGGTCAGGCCCACCATGCCACCGCCGATTATCAGCACATCGTATGGCTGCGGCTGTTGTTCTGTATTCTTCATAGTGGCAACCTGCGCTGCAGCTTATTCATCCGCCCCGCCAGCCCCATACTGTGACGCGCCATCAGGTGACGCAATGGCGACAGCAGGTCAACACAGATCAAGCCCATCGCCCGCGCGTGCCCAAGCAGCGCATGGTTATTGGAAAAGATTTTGACCAGCGAGTCGGTGGCCCTGTAGATACGCCGCATGTCCTGCAAACGAACGGACTGATAGTTTGCCAGCAATGATGTTTCTCCCGGGTCATCCGCAGCAACAATCAGCTCCGCCAGCTCCGCCACATCACGCAGCGCCAGGTTATAGCCCTGCCCGGCTACCGGATGCAGGGTGTGTGCTGCATTACCAATCATCACCACCCGCCCCTTGCATAACTGCTCGGATTCGCTGTACACCAGCGGGTAGGCAACACGCGCGCCGACTTTTTTAATATTGCCGGCACGAAAACCGAAACGCTGCTGGAGTTGCTGGCTGAATGCTGCATCACTCAAATCCAGCAGGCTCTGCAGCTGTTGCCGCGGGCAGGTCCACACCACCGAATAACGGTTTTCAGTCATGGGTAGAAATGCCAGTGGTCCGCTGTCGGTAAAACGTTCGTAGGCAATGCCGTTGTGTCGCTGATCAGTTTGCAGGTTGGTAATGATGGCAGACTGCTGGTAATCGTTATGTATGATGTCGACACCCGCCAGTTTCCGGGTTGCCGAGTGTACGCCGTCCGCTGCCACCAGCAGACGCGCGCTTAGCTGCTGAGTCTGTGCTTCGCTATCTGTCCCGTTTTTAATCTGAATGAATACCTCGTCGGCAGATTGCTCAAGCGACTCAATCGTCGCCGGGCAGTACCAGTCAACGTGGGACAGCTGCTGTACCGCATGCATCAACACACGGCCCACCACCTTGTTTTCCGCCACATAACCCAGCGCCTCGACCCGCTCCTCGTGGTGGTGCAACCGGGTTGTCCCAAGGTGACCCCGATCCGAGACATGAATGGTTTTGATCGCTTCAACCTGTGCCTCGAGTTCCTGCCATAAGCCCAGTGATTCAAAAATACGTCTGGAGCCATAGGACAGGGCAATGCTGCGATCATCAAAACTGGGTTGCGCCGATGAATCAAACGGCACAGCTTCAATCAATGCAATTTTTTTATCGGGATGGTTGCGCAGGGCGGCCAGCAAACTGGCACCGACCATGCCGCCACCAATAATAATCACATCGTAAACTGCGCTGTTATTCATCTGTGTTTAGTCCGTGCCGGCCACCCCGCTCAGGGGTTATTGCTGGCCATTATGGCTTCAATTTCCTGAGTGGTTTTGGGTAATTCATCGGTGAGCACATCACAACCATCTTTGGTGACAATCACATCGTCTTCAATACGTACCCCGGTATCCCACCAGCGCTTTGCGCCGCGACTGCCATGAGGGATATACAGCCCCGGCTCGATGGTCAGCGCCATGCCCGGCTCCAGTAACCGCCATTGATCATCCACCTTGTAGTCACCCACATCATGCACATCCATACCCAGCCAGTGCCCGGTGCGATGCATATAATATTTTTTAAAGGCTTCTTCTTTTAACAGTTTGTTTAACGGCCCTTTCAGCAGACCCAGTTCGATCATGCCTTTGGTGAGGGTTTTTACCGCGGCCTGGTGCGGGTCATTCCAGTGGTTACCCGGTTTGACCTGTTTAATGGCATCCAGATTGGCCTCCACCACCAGCTCGAAAATTTCTTTCTGCGCTTCGCTGAAGATGCCATTCACTGGAAAGGCGCGGGTAATATCCGCGTCATAGCCCTGATACTCACACCCCGCATCGATCAGTACCAGGTCGCCGTCCTGTAGCGGCATATTGTTATCGGTGTAATGCAGGATACAGCCATTGGCACCGCCACCGACGATGCTCGGATAGGCCCAGGTCGCGCCGTTGCGCTGGAATTCATACATAATTTCCGCGTCCAGCTGGTATTCATACATGCCTGGTTCACAGATGCGCATCGCCCGCTTATGCGCCTCGACAGAAATTTTTGCGGCTTTTTTCATCAGGCGGATTTCATCACGGCTTTTAAACAGCCGCATGTCATGCAACAGGTAATCCAGCGAGACAAACTCGTAGGGCACATGGGCACCGGCACGGGACTGTTTGCGCAGTGTATTGACCCAGTCCATCACATGCTTGTCGAACTGCGGATCCAGCCCCATGGTGTAGTAAACCCGCTCACAGGATTCCATCAGCCCGGGCAGAATGTCATCGATATCATCAATCGGGAAGGCGTCATCGGCACCGTAATCGGTGATCGCCGCATCCGGCCCACAGCGACGGCCATGCCAGACTTCCTGCGTTTCATCCTTGTCGCGGCAGAATAGAACATACTCACCGCCCTTACGTCCCGGCACCAGCACAATCACCGCTTCCGGCTCGACAAAACCGCTCAGGTAGAAAAAATCACTGTCCTGGCGATAGGGGTGATCCACATCTCGATTGCGTACTCTCACCGGTGCTGCGGGAAGAATCGCAATACTGCCTTCACCGATCATACGACTCAGCTGTTTTCTGTTGCGGGCGTGAAAAGTCTGTTTCATCTGTACTCTCTTATATCCGGCCAGCGACTACTGCCGGTTTTTACTGGGGAGGTTTTACTGCAGGGTCGTGGGTGCCGCGTGGGATGGCTGCAACTCCTCGTTGATCAGCAGCACCCCCATGCGCACGTATTCATACAGCTGCATATAGGCATCTTCATCACTGTCACTGCTGTCTTCCGCATCATGGCCGACGCGGGCGATTTCCACCATATCACGCAGCAGCTCGGCAGTGTCTTCCGGCAGCTCGCGATCCTGCTTCAGGCCGCCACTGGCGAGGCCGTAGGTAAAGCCCTGACACCAGGCACCCAGTGCTTCGCTACGCTGCGCCAGTGGCGCTGCATCTTCCGGCAACAACAACTGGAAGTCCACCGTAGAATCATTGAGCTGGCTCTGGGTGTCATGGTACAGCCCCACCAGCAACTGGCTGGCTTCCTGTATCAGCATATTGTTCATATCCAGCTCGGCAAAAATCTGCTCCAGCCAGTTACCCAGCTCCACCTTGCCCGCCGCGCAAATCATACCGCACAGAGCACCATGGCACTCGGCGGCAACAAATTCTGCCTCGGCTTTGTCCAGAGCCTCTTTTAAACTGTTATAATCCGGTCTGGGGACCATACTGACTCCCGTCGGTAAATTGTCATCTTATCCGTCATTTCAGCCGCTCCTGCTCACTGCTGAAACCGCGCATGATGATCAACTGTTATACAAGCAACTGATATATAAAGCAAAACAATAACATCTGTGCACACTGGCAGCATTATTGCTTTGTTATGTCAGGTATTTTAAAACATATAGCCAACAGGCTGACATTCTAACACGCTGCACGCCATGCTTTAGCATTTGACCTGCGGCCATTGACTAACTATATTAAGCATTATGAGTACTGAAAACCAAAGCAATATCGAAGCCCTGGAAAAGAAAGTAGACGAGCTTATCGCACTGTCTACTCGTCTGTCCCTGGAAAACAATGCGCTCAAGCAGCAATTGCAGGAAATCCGCAATGATCGCGCCAGCCTTGTTGAACAGAGAGATCAGGTGCGTCATCAGGTTGAAGGTATGATCACCCGCCTGAAAACCATCGAAACGGCGTAGTTCCCTGCGTATTCTGACGTTTCACCATTGCAGCACACTGTGGGTAAGCATTTATGGGCGATAGTGGCCTGAACATCAAAATCATGGACAAGGACTACCGCGTCTCCTGTCCGCCTGACCAGCAGGCATCACTCAGAGAATCGGCTGAATTCCTGAATGGCCGTCTCAACACCATCAAACAGAAAGGCTCGATCATCGGCACCGAGCGGATTGCCATTATGGCGGCGCTGAACCTGGCCCATGAGCTACTGGGCAGTTATGAGTCTGTAGAAGAGTACGATAACATCAATGCGCGTATGCAAAATATCCAGAAAAAGATTGATATTGCATTACGTGAAATTGAAGTGTCATAATAACCACCCTGATCATTTATTCCTGATCACACAGGTGCAGTGAAACCTGCCCTGAAAATGAATTTAAAAGTTTGGGTGCTTCTGCGGTGTTTGTAAGCTTACTTATTAAACCCTTGAGCCTTACTCATCGACCCTGGGAATAAGACTGCCGGTGCTGTGTGCATTACCGTTTGTAACGGGAAGCCTTATACATCGGCGCGAGTTCCCACTTGAACTTCCGGTTCAAGGTTCGTGAGTGCTGCTACGGCATTTGCGGTTGCACCCTCCTAAATCCACCAGGCCCATACCCGATAGAAACAGGGCCCCTTTAATCAGGCTTGAAAGCCCTGCAGCCGCAGGGCCTTTATAATCTTAAATTATAATCCTAAATTGTATGCACAGCAGTCAGCAACGTAATGCACTACGCCAACAGTTACGCCGGCAACGCAGGGCGCTGGATGCTGAGACCCAGGAGGCGCATGCCCTGCTCGTCACCCGGCAGCTGAAAAACTGCAGCCTGTACCGACGCAGCAAACGCATTGCGGTCTACCTGGCCGCCGATGGCGAGATTGACACCCATTACCTGATTTTTTGTGCCTGGCGGGCACACAAAAAAATCTACCTGCCCATACTGACCCCGTTCAGCTCGCGCCTCTACTTCGCACCCTACACACCGGGCTGCAAACTCAGGCTCAACCGCTTTGGTATAGCGGAACCGGATGTCCACCCGAAGCACTGGCTCAAACCACAACAACTTAATCTGATACTGATGCCACTGGTAGGCTTTGACCCCGACGGTAACCGGCTGGGCATGGGCGGCGGCTTTTATGATCGCAGCCTGAGCTTTCACGGCCACCGCAAGCGCAGCCATCACCCGTACCTGATCGGCCTGGCGCACCAGCTGCAATGCGTCGACGCACTGCCGGTACAGCCGCACGATGTACCCATGCATATGGTGGCAACCGAACAGCGGCTTTATACTATGTTTCCATGAAATTCCTGCTGTTTAAATTGATGCTTGGTCTGACGGCCCTGCTGCCATTGCGCCTGATTCACTGGCTGGGCCGTTTAATGGGCCGTTTGAGCTGGCTCAGCAATAGCCGCATTCGTCGCATCGCCAGCAAAAACATTGCACTGTGCCTGCCCGAGCTGTCTGCCGATCAACAGACACAACTGGTAAAGCAGACACTTGAGGAAACCGGCAAGGTCATTCTGGAAACCGGCAGGATGTGGCGCGGCAATACCGAGGCTACCCTGGCGCTGGTGCGTGACAGTGAAAACCAGCAGCTGATTGATGATGCACTGGCGCAGCAACGGGGGGTGATTCTGGCGATGCCCCACTACGGCTCCTGGGAGCTCACCTCACTGTATTGCGCGCGACATTACCCCATGACCACGCTCTACGCACCGCAGGCCGACCCGCGCATCGAGCAGCTGATGCGGGAAGCGCGCCAGCGCACCGGCGCGCGGCTGGTTCCCACGGACAATAACGGCATCCGTGCCCTGAGCCGGGCATTAAAACAGGGTGAAATGATTTCGATTCTGCCGGACCAGTCCCCCAAATCCAACGGCGTATTCGCACCCTTCTTTGGCCAGTCCTGCTACACCATGACCCTGCTCAGCAAACTGGCCAGTAAAACAGGCGCCTGTGTGATTTATGCCTGTGCCAGGCGCTATGCTGACAGCAGTGGTTTTAAACTGGTGTTCCGTGCGGCTGAACAGGATCTGTCCCAGCTACCGTTACAACAGTCGGTGGAGGCGATGAATCGGGATATCGAAGCACTGATCCGCGAAGCACCACAGCAGTACCAGTGGACCTATAAACGTTTCAAACAACGCCCGCCGGGAGAACCGTCGATTTACTGAGTCAGTTAGCTGATAAGGGACGCGGTGCCCCCCTGCTGAAGCAAACTGCGAGAAACCTTATTCCCCCAGCTCGCCCAGGAACATCTGATAGGCAGGATTCTGGCTTTCATCCCACCACTGGTAGCCCACCTCATCGAGGAAACCGGTGAGCTTCTTGCG
Organism: Gammaproteobacteria bacterium; assembly: GCA_041563375.1. Taxonomy (GTDB): domain Bacteria; phylum Pseudomonadota; class Gammaproteobacteria; order SZUA-229; family SZUA-229; genus SZUA-229. Next base: position 8,407 of record JBFFND010000017.1, read on the forward strand.
CTCGCTCTTCGGCACCTGCAACCCCACCAGCACACGACCATAGGCCGCGCCGTGATTGCGGTAATGAAACATGCTGATATTCCAGCGTTTGCCAATGTGTGCGAGAAAATCCAGCAGCGCACCCGGTCGCTCGGGAAACTCGAAACGGTAGAGCACTTCATTTTCAATGTGATTGGCGTGACCACCCACCATATAACGCACATGCAGCTTGGCCATTTCATTGTCGCTCATGCACAGCACCGGATAGCCTTTAGTCTTAAGCTTTTCAATCAGCTCAGCCAGCTCCGATTCACCTTCCACCAGTTGCACCCCGGCAAACACATGGGCCCTGGCCGCATCCGCATAGCGGTAATTGAATTCGGTGATGCCTCGCTTACCAATGGTTCGGCAGAAGCGCAGGAAGCTGCCCGGCTCTTCCGGAATGGTGACCCCGATCAGGCCTTCGCGGCGCTCGCCCAGTTCGGCGCGTTCCGAGACATGACGCAGGCGGTCGAAATTCATATTCGCGCCACTGTTAATCGCAATCAGGGTTTGCCCACTGAGATGCTCCCTGGCAACGTATTTTTTAATCCCCGCCACCGCCAGCGCACCCGCCGGCTCCATTATGGAACGGGTATCATCAAAGATATCCTTGATCGCCGCACACATCTCATCAGTGCTCACCGTGATCACTTCATCTACGGTATCTTTGGCTATGCGCCAGGTCTCCTTGCCCATTTGCCTGACGGCCACGCCATCGGCAAAGATTCCCACCTGGTCCAGCACCACCCGACGTTTTTTCTCCAGCGCCGCTGCCAGACAGGCCGCATCAATCGGCTCCACACCGATCACTTTTATCTCCGGCCGCAGGTATTTGATAAACGCCGCCATGCCGGCAATTAAACCGCCGCCGCCCACCGGAATAAAAATCGCATCAATGTCTTCCGGATACTGGCGCAGAATTTCCACCGCAATCGTACCCTGGCCGGCAATTACATCCGGGTCATCAAACGGATGGATATAGGCAAGGCCTTCTTTTTCCGCCAGCTCATGGGCATACACCGAGGCTTCATCAAAGGTATCACCGACCAGTACCGCTTTGGCACCATAGGAACGGACCGCATCCACCTTGATACGCGGCGTCGTCTTCGGCATCACAATGATGGCCTTCACCCCCAGCCGACTCGCTGCCAGCGCCAGCCCCTGGGCATGATTACCCGCGGAAGCCGCTATCACACCCTTGAGTTCACTCTGCCGGTTCAGCTGGTACAGTTTGTTATAGGCACCGCGCAATTTGAATGAGAACACCGGTTGCAGGTCTTCGCGTTTGAGTAGAATCTGGTTGTCCAGGCGGGCACTGAGGCGCTTGGCAAGATCCAGGGGTGACTCAATCGCCACATCATAAACACGGGCGCTGAGAATTTTTTCAATGTATTTTTGAGTCATGAAGGTTAAACAGGTATTATTCGGCAATCAGATTACCAGGAACGAGTACTATGACCCAAGATGAAATGAAACGCAAAGCCGCAGAAGCGGCGATGGAATATGTTGTTAAGGACGAGATTATTGGCGTCGGCACTGGTTCAACCGTTAACCACTTTATTGATTGCCTGGCCGAGATCAAGGGCCAGATCAAGGGCGCGGTTTCCAGCTCTGAAGCATCCACAAAATTAATGAAGGACCGGGGCATTCAGGTACTCGATCTAAACAACGTTGATTACATCCCGGTCTATGTTGATGGCGCCGATGAGGCCAACCACAACCTGTCGTTGATCAAGGGCGGCGGCGGTGCCCTGACCCGCGAAAAAATCATTGCCGGTGCCAGTGATAAATTTGTCTGCATTGCCGACGAAAGCAAGCTGGTGGATGTGATGGGCAAGTTCCCTTTACCGGTGGAAGTGATTCCAATGGCACGCAGCTTTATCGGCCGCAAACTGGTACAACTGGGTGGTCGTCCGGTATGGCGTGAAAACTTTATTACCGATAACGGCAATCTTATTCTCGACGTACACGACATGGATATCATGGAACCGATCAAGATGGAAAATGAAATCAACAGCTGGCCGGGCGTGGTCACCTGCGGACTGTTTGCCAACCGCGGTGCCGATGTGCTGATCCTGGGCACCCCGGACGGTGCACGCACTGTGATGCCCAAATAGACAGGTCAATCCGCCTGACGGGTGATTAAAAAGAAAACGCGAATGAACGCCTACAACGCACTAAAGTGCTCCTGCACTTTAGTGCGTTGCAGGCGTTTTCTTTTCAGTCTTCTGACTAATGACATCCGACCCACGACTAACGACTCTCGCTAATCAGAGCAGCACTTTCTCGATACCGCCCTTGCCCACTTTTTCGTAGAACTGCTTCTGCCAGTTATCACCCAGTTTGTATTTCGCCAGTTCCACCAGAATGTAATCCACCGACATATTACTATCTTCACGGTAACGCGCCAGCCCCTGCTGGCAGGACGGACAGGAAGTGAGGATTTTCACATTATCATTCATCGCGGCTTCATAGCCGGTGAGTGCTTTTATATCCTGCTTTAACTCAGTCAGTTTGCGGTGCTTTACCTGTGCCGCGATATCGGGGCGCGCCACCGCAAAGGTGCCCGACTCACCACAGCATCGATCCGACAGGGTCACGTCCTTGCCCATTAACTGGCTTGCCACCTGGGTGCCGTTATGATGCTTCATCGGGTCATGGCAGGGTTCGTGATACAGGTATTTGGTGCCACCCACACCGTCCATGGAAATACCCTTTTCCATCAGGTACTCGTGAATATCCATCAGGCGACAACCGGGGAATATCTGCTCGAACTGGTATTTCAGCAGCTGGTCGATACAGGTGCCACAGGACACCACCACGGTTTTAATATCCAGATAGTTAAGCGTATTCGCCATGCGATGGAATAACACCCGGTTATCGGTGGTAATCTACTGGCCCTTTTCGATGTCACCGGATGAGGTCTGCGGGTAACCACAGCACAGGTAACCCGGTGGTAATACGGTTTGTACACCCAGTTCGTATAACCAGCTCAGGGTAGCCACACCAATCTGGCTAAACAGCCGCTCCGAACCGCAACCGGGGAAATAGAACACCGCTTCACTGTCCACATCACTGCGCGTGGGGTCACGCAGAATCGGGATGTACTGTTTATCTTCTATGCCCAGTACCGAACGCATGGTGCCGGTGGGCACATCGGCTGGCATCGGTTTACTGAAGAACTGGATCACCTGTTCCTTGATCTCCGGCTTACCGGTGGTGGCTTTGGGTCGACGCCCCGTTGGCAAAACCCCCGGCAACATTTTCAGCAACCGCCGCGCAAAGCGCTGGCCCAGGTAACCCGCCTGGATCAGGCCGGCACGCATCAGTTTTATTTTACCCGGCGAGGTCATATTCAGGTACGCCATGGACATCTTTGCCCCCAGGTTCTGCCGGCGCTGATTCTGTGTTTTCAGAATGTGTCGTAACTTGATCGTGACATCGCCAAAATCGATATTCACCGGACAGGGGTTAAAACAGCGATGGCAGATGGTGCAGTGATCGGCAATGTCATTCATTTCATCGAAATGATGAATCGACACCCCGCGACGCGTCTGCTCTTCGTAGAGAAACGCCTCGGTGATCATGCCGGTGGCAAGAATTTTATTGCGCGGCGAATACAGCAGATTGGCAGCGGGTACATGGGTGGTGCAGTCGGGTTTGCATTTACCACAGCGCAGACAGTGGGCAATGGAATCATTCAACTCACCCAGCTCGCTCTCTTCCAGAATCAGCGCTTCCTGTTTCAACAAACGCAGCGACGGCGTATAGGCCGCATCCAGTCCACCGCTGAGGCGCTGTAACTTGCCCTTGTTAAAATAGTCATTGGGATCGACCTGATCCTTGTAGCGCTTGAAGGCATCGATAATGCCCTCATCCAGGTACTGGAACTTGGTAATGCCAATGCCGTGTTCGCCGGAAATGACGCCATTTAACTGCTGCGCCAGTGCCATCACCTCATCCACAATACGCTCTGCTTCCTGCATCATTGCGTAGTCATTGGAGTTAACCGGGATATTGGTGTGCACATTGCCATCACCCGCATGCATATGCAGCGCGATAAACAACCGGCTCGACAGCACCTGCTGATGAATCTGCTCCAGTTTCTGCTGAACGTGCTGAAACTCGAAACCACTGAACAGATTTTTTAACGGCCGTTCGACTTCCACTTTATAGGAAATGCGAATATGCCCGTTAAGTATCGCCTGCAGCACCGTTGGCTGTGGGTCATCCGCCAGTGCCTGCTTTTCAGTATCCAGCAGCAGTGCCTCATGCTCCGCGGGCTGTGCATCAAAATTATTGAGTAATGTAGACCAGCGCTGGCGTGCCTTATCCAGCAGACCCTGCGCCTGCTGAAAACGCTCGGCAATCTGCGGCCGCGACTCCTGCAATTTGCTTTTAAGGGATTCCCCTTCAGCAGACAGATAATCCTCCAGCGCATCCAGCATGGCCAGCTTGTTCTGTATCGACTGGCGTACGTTGATGGTCTCCACACCCTCGGAGTAGTCCCCCAGGCGATCCAGTGGAATCACCACGTCTTCATTGATTTTAAATGCGTTGGTGTGTGCGGCAATCGCCGCGGTACGGCTGCGCTCCGCCCAGAAGCTCTTGCGGGCCTCCGCGCTTACCGCGACGAAGCCTTCCGCATCACGGGCATTGGCCAGGCGTACCACCTGTGAGGCGGCCTCGGCCACCGCATTCTCTGACTCACCCACAATATCCGCCACCAGCAGCATCTTCGGCAGGCTGCCACGGGATGCCTTGGGGCTGTATTTCACCGCGCGAATATAGCGGTCATCCAGGTGTTCCAGGCCCGACAGCAGCACAGCCGGATTGTTATCCAGGTAATCCTTGATCTCCACAATCGCCGGTACCGAACGGCGTAAATCCTGGCCATAGAATTCCAGCGCCACGGTGCGCGCATGGGCAGGCATGGTGTGCAGCAGAAACCAGGACGAGGTAATAATGCCGTCACAGCCTTCTTTCTGTACACCCGGCAGACCGCCGAGGAATTTATCGGTGACGTCTTTGCCCAGGCCTTCTTTACGCAGCGAGGCACCCTTGAACGTCAGCACCTGTGGCTCGCCGATCAGCTGCTCGGTCACTGAATCAAAACGGCTGACGCGAAATTCCACCTCCGCCTGGTCATGGATCTTGCCGCGGTTATGATTGACCCGTTCCACATCCAGCCAGTGGCCGTCCGCGGTGACCATGCGCCAGGACACCAGGTTATCCAGTGTGGTACCCCACATCACTGCCTTTTTGCCCCCGGCATTCATCGCGATATTGCCACCAATGGTGGAAGCATCCTGCGAGGTGGGATCCACCGCAAACACATGGCCGTGGCGCTCCGCCAGCTCCGACACCCGTCGCGTTACCACGCCGGCCTCGGTGCGCACCACCGGCACCAGCTCATCCACGCCGGGAATCTTTTTATGCTCCAGCGCGCCTATGGCCTGTAATTTTTCGGTATTGATAATCGCGGTGTTCTGGTACAGGGGTACCGCACCACCGGTATAACCGGTACCGCTACCACGGGCGATCAGGCTCAGTCCCAGCTCGATACAGCGCTGCACCAGCCGTGGCACCTCGGCTTCGCTGTCCGGGGTCAGCACCACAAAGGGGAACTCGACCCGCCAGTCGGTGGCATCGGTAACATGGGAGACCCGCGCCATGCCGCTGAAATCGATATTGTCCTTGCGAGTCACCTTGCTCAAGGAGCGGCGCGCACGCTCACGCAATGCATTCTGCTGGTTAAACCACTGCGCAAAGCCCTGTACCGCCTGCTGTGCGCGCTCCGCCAGCAGCAGCGCCTTGTCATTGCCATTGGCGCGTTTTACGATCTGCTGCAGGCGGTGATTAAGCGCCGCAATCAACTGCTGCCGACGACGCCGGTTTTCTAACAGGTCATCCTGCAGAAACGGGTTGCGCTGCACCACCCACATATCCCCCAGCACCTCAAACAGCATGCGCGCCGAATAGCCGGTCCGGCGCTCATCACGCAGCTCGTTGATCAGTGACCACATCTCCTCACCCAGAAAGCGGATAATAATCTCGCGATCAGAGAAGGAGGTATAGTTATAGGGAATTTCGCGAATTCGGGTATTTGAACTCATGCAGCGATGGCAACCAGGTGGAATCAATTAGGGCGTCAGATTTTAACACATTAAACGCCTGACAGAACGACTCTCAGCGCCTTATGCGTGTTTTTTAGACCCCTTGCTATGAGGGGTTATAGCCACAAATCACAAGCGCTAACGAGTGGAAATCCTGTGCCTTCTGGGTATAAAAGAAAACGCAAATGAACGCGAACAACGCAAATATACGCAATAAAGCCTATTACCGCTTGCTTTCGTGCCGCAGACTTGATGGAGTGACGCCTTACACTTTACTCGTTCCCACGCTCCCGCGTGGGAACCCTTTATGTTAGTTTTAGCAGCGTATGCATTCCCACGCGGGAGCGTGGGAACGAGTAAAACACCTGCTTTGTCCAGGTGTCGCGTTAATTCGCGTGCATTTGCGTTCATTTGCGTTTTCTTTTCAGACAATCCGCTACCCGATGCCCGATAGTCATTTATATAAATCACGCGCATAAAAAAACAGGGCCGAAGCCCTGTTTTTTTCAAGCTAAATCGAATAATCGATTAGAACTTGTGACGCATACCCAGAGTCACAACCTGATTATCGAACTCAGTGTCGTTGTTGGCATTATCGCCGTAACCAGCATACACGTTAGTGCGGTTGCTCAGGTTATGGTTATACATCAGCGCGAAACCGGCATCATCTTTACCGTTGTCACCATAAGTGAAAGCAACGTTATCAGCGTCATTCAGCTGGTAGTCGGCACTCAGGAAGAAAACATCATCTAAAATAACATTGCTGCCAATTACTGAGTCTTCAACCATTTCATACTGTGCACCCAGTACCAGTGCATCCATCTTGAACTTACCACCAATCTTCATCGCCGCATCAGCACCAGCAGTTGTCTGCATAGTTTCTGTATCGATGTAATCGAAGTAAGCCATCACACCTTTCTGTACGTAACGGATACCTAAACCGATAGTTTCATCATCACTACCTGAAACAGTGGTATTGAATACCGCCTGGATACCACCCATTTTTGGTGAGGCATACTGGATTGTATTGGTCATACGACCACCATCTGTGCCAGCACCTGCATGCAACCTTGTTTGCGTACCCATAAAGGTGCTACGACCTTCTAACTGGGTGCGGTACATTGGGTCAACCTTGCCACCCATCTGCTTGTAGTTGGAAGACATGGTACCGAACTTAACTGTACCCATGGCGCTCTTTAAACCGATCCACTGGTCACGGTCAGTGATGTTGTTTGCACGCTCATCTGGATCAATCTGGAATTCAACTTTATAGATGGCGCTCATGCCGCCGCCCAGATCTTCAGAACCCTTAACCCCAATCGCTGAGGTATTGCTGTTCATTTCCAGATTAGATTCGTCAGCATTTACTGTTGCTGGGTTATCTTCAAATGAATCAATGCTCAGGTGAAGGTTACCGTACACAGTCG
>JBFFND010000018.1:0-14905 GCA_041563375.1 Gammaproteobacteria bacterium
GCAACCCGCATCAAAATATCCGGACGGGTACGCTCCGGCAGCATGTTTAATACTTCTGCCGACTGATCAGCTTCCAGGTAGGAGAGGACAATTGCAATAATCTGTGGATGTTCCAGACGAATCACTTCGGCCACAGAACGCGGATCCATCCACTTCAATGATTCCAGGCCCTTGTTGCCACTGCCCAGCAGAATACGATCGATCATATTGCTGGCCTTGTCTTCACCCAGCGCATTCACCATCATTTCACGAATATAGTCTTCCGAGCCAACGCCCACCGAGGTCTGATTATTCACCTTGTTGACAAACTCATCCAGCACCGACTCCATGGTGGTGCGATTCACATTCTGCAAACTGGCCATGGCAGCACCGAGACTTTGCACTTCCTTGGGATTGAGGTGCTTGAGCACTGCAGCGGCATTGTCCGAGCCCATGACCATCAGCAGAACTGCGGCTCGCTGTACACCTGTCAATGTCATTGGAGGGTTATCAACCATATTTTATTCTCTACGCTTGCGGGTACCAGGCCCGCCTTAACTCGCTTCGCTACCGATCCAGTCTTTCACCACATTGGCAACTTTTTTCGCATCCTGCTGCACCATTGACTGGGCAAAATCGACTTTAGCATCATGTCCCGATGGCAGAGGAATCGGCCCGCCCTGATGCGCCAGTCTGGCTACATTTTCTGCGGCGGTATTACCTTCTTCATAGCCACCTTCCTCGTCACCTTCCCGCCTGGGTAGTGCCTGTCTGGGCGGTGTGTAATTGGTCAGGCTGCTGATAGAGGGTTTCAGAATGGTAAAGATCACCACCAGTATCAGCAGGAATGGCCAGATCCATTTTAAAGCAAGTTGCACATATTTATTATCCATCAATGAGGGTTCTGGCAACTCGGCAATTTCCTCCTGCGGGGTGAAGGAGGCATTTATCACATTCACCTGATCACCACGCTCTTCATCATATCCCACCGTTTGCTGCACCAGCGTGGTAATGCGTGCGATTTCTTCTGCACTCAGCGGAGTGCGAGTGCTTTCGCCGTCTTCGACCACAATGCGATCATCCACCAGTACTGCCACAGTGAGACGTTGCACCGAGCCACTGCTCTGTCTTGAATGACGAATGGTTCTATCAACTTCATAATTGCGAACTGTGTTTTTGCTGCGATTGAGCGGGTCCGCTCCCTGTTCGACTGCACCGACCTGACCCGCGCCTTCTACCAGTTGACCACCCTGGGGCGGCTGGTTTGCCAGCGCACCCGGAACACCACCGGTTTCACGGGCAAAGCGACTTGACTCTGACGTCTGCTCACTGCGCACTGTCTGATCTGCATTATTATACAGCTCTTCCGTACTTTCCTGCTGGGTGAAATCAATATCCGCATTCACCGTTGCGCGCACCTTGCCCATGCCTATAATTGGTTCGAGCAATCGCTCAATCCGTTGCTGGTAATCCTTCTCTACCTGTCGTGAATATTCATATTGCTTTGCGGTCATAGCCACATCGCTGGACATATCACCGGAAGATAACAGGCGACCATTCTGGTCAACCACGGTCACTTTTTCCGTTGACAGGTTAGAAACGCTGGAGGCCACCATATGAATAATCGCATTCACCTGCCCCTGTTCAATGGTGCGGCCACCGTATAAATTCAATGCCACCGAGGCGCTGGGGTTATCGCGTTTGCGCACAAACACCGAATTTTTCGGAATTGCCAGATGCACCCGTGCCGATTTCACATTACGCATAGTACCGATAGTGCGCGCCAGTTCAGTTTCGATGGCGTGGTGATAACGGGCACTTTCCACAAACTGCGAAGTACCGAAACTCTGCTCTTCCTGTAGCATCTCCACACCCAGCGCAGTTCCCTTGGGCAACCCCTGTGAAGCAAGCTTGAGACGCGCCTCATGGACACGCCCAGACTCCACCATAACCGAGCCGGAGGCTGCATTGAGTTCGTGAGGTATACCCGCCGCCTGCAGCGCCGTCACCACCTCGGATGCATCACTCGGTTCCAGGCCATTATACAATGGTGCATAACTGGGTGCGGTTCCCCAGCTGTAAATACCGATACTGACCAGCACAGTAACCACAACGCCCAGAATACTGCCCATCAGTCGGGGCACAGGGATCATCATGGTACTGGTAGCGGTTGCTTGTTCTGCCATTTTCAAAAGCCTTTAAACATTATGTCAACAATAGACATAAAAAATTAAGTCTGTCATTAAATACCGATCAGCTCAGTGACTACACCGACATTCTCATAATTTCCTGGTACGCGGAGAGCAATTTATTGCGCACCTGTGTCATTGCCTGAAATGACACACTGGACTTTTCCATAGTAACCATCAGCTCGGCCATGGAAATACTGGAATCACCCTGTTCAAATGCACTGGCCATTTTTGACGCATTTAATGACGTCTCATTGACGGCATTAATCGAGTTGGCCAGCACCTGTGAAAAATCGGTTTTCTCGCTCGGCTTGACTTCATGTAGCGCCATCGCCTCCGGGCTGATAGCTGATTTGGCCTGGGCTTCCATAACGCGCATCTGCGCAAGAACCTGTTGTACGTTGATATCTGACATGACAAATTCCTCTCTACAATAAAATAAGCGCTAATCTATGCTTGCGTTGCTTAAACACTGATACCGGCATCACGCATACGCGCCAGCTTGTAACGCAGGGTACGTGGACTGATGCCCAGTCGTTCTGCCGCGTATTTGCGGCTGCCGTTACCGGCTTTTAATTCCTCTAAAATCATCTGCTGTTCACGGTCTTTAAGGCCATTAACCAGCTCAGATTTCTGTTCATCCTGCGACTCATCGAATGCCGGTTGAAGCAAATCATAATCATCGGTTTGCAGGTGAATATGCTCGGCGCAAATCTGGTTACCCTCCCTGAAAATCAGTGCGCGCTGCATTACATTGTCCAGCTCACGCACATTGCCCCGCCAGGCGTAGTTAAGCAACTTCTGCTGCGCATCCGCTGACAGAATCAGGCGGTTATCTGTAAAGCCGGCATGCTTATTCAGCAGGCGAGTAGCAATCGGAATAATATCCGAAACCCGTTCACGCAGTGGCGGAATCTGGATCGGAAATACACTCAGTCGATAAAATAGATCTTCACGGAAGTTCCCCAACTCGACCTGTTTTTTCAGGTTACGATTGGTGGTGGCAATCACCCGCACATTCAGCTGAACAGTTTTTCGTCCACCCAGTCGATCCACTTCCTTTTCCTGTAGCACACGTAATAATTTGGCCTGTAAGGATGCATCCATTTCTGAAATTTCATCCAGTAACAGTGTACCGTTCTGTGCCTGCTCAAACTTTCCCGGGGTGGACTGATGCGCACCGGTAAAAGCACCTTTTTCATAACCGAATAACACAGCTTCCAGCATATTTTCCGGAATGGCCGCACAGTTAATCGCCACAAACGGCTCGGCTTCTCGTTGTGACTGATTATGAATAAACTGCGCAAACACCTCTTTACCACAACCACTCTCACCATTTAACAACACCGTGGCATCACTTTGCGCGACCCGGCTTGCCAGCAACTTCAGTGATTTCATTTTTTCATCTTCGGCGATCAGCTCAGTTTCATGGGCTGCTACCGTCACATCCGGCATAAACTGGCGAATGACCTGCAGCAATGCGTCTGCTTCAAAAGGTTTTACCAGGTAATCAGCCGCACCCAGTCGCATCACATCCACCGCTTTTTCAATGCTCGCGTAAGCAGTCATCATGACAACTTCCAGCGCAGGTTGTTTCTGCTTAATCAGTTTGAGCATCTCCATACCATCCATGGGCTGCATCTGTACATCGGATATCACCAGTTTAAAACTGTAATCATTTAAACGTGCCAGTGCGGCCTGGCCATGCTCTGCACAGACGACGCTGTAACCAGCCATTTCACAGGTATCACAGATCGCTTCACGCAACTGCGCATCGTCTTCCACCACCAGAACATCCATCGGTGTTTTATTAATTTGCATCATATTCACTCTCCGATGCAGCCTGTTTGCTGTCATCCGCATTTAATTCAATTGAATTTACATTGCTATCATCATTTACTGTGCCGCGATGACTGTGCGCACCGCTGGCAATAAACTGCTCATTACGATTCAATGGCAGACACATATAGAAGGTTGCGCCTCGAGCGGGTTGTGAGCGCACCAGCAGATCACCATGATGGGCATGTACAATCGACTGCGCCACTGCCAGACCCAGACCAGTGCCTTTTTCACGTTGTGTATAAAAGGGTTGAAAGATTTTTTTCTGCTGCTCTGCGCTCAGACCCGGGCCGTTATCGCGTAGCGCCAGAATCAGATAACCCGCCTGTTGATAAACTTCCAGTTCCAGCTTACAGGGCAAAGCTTCTGATGACTGGTCGCTGCAGGCTTCAAGCGCATTTTCTGCCAGGTTCATCAACACGCTGACCAATGCATCCAGGCTGCCCACCAGTTCAATTTCGTTTAACTGGCTGATAATCACCAGCTGTGCATGGTGTTCCCGTAAGCGATTTTCTATGCGCGTATTAAAGGTCACCAGCAGGTCATCCAGAAGAAACTTCTGCTCGGAAAACTCGCCGCCTTTGGCATACATCAGCATGTCATTAATCAGTTTTTCCAGGTAGCGTAAGGAGGTACGCACCTTGTCCGCTGCTTTATGCTGCGGCTGATTATGTTCGCTAAACTGACTCAGTTGCGAGGCATACAACACTGCCGATGCCAACGGGGTACGTAACTGATGAGCCAGGCCGGCGGCCATCTGCCCCATGGCGGCCAGACGATTCTGCCGGTGTGCCAGATCTTCCAGCATGCGCTGTTCAGTGACATCATCCAGCAGAATAATTTCACCCTGATGATTTTCCAGCGGCTGGGTTTTCAGATGCAGGGTGCGCCCTGATTTCAGCTGCAGATCCTGCTCACTGCGCCGCGCCACACTGTAGCTGTACACGCGGTTCCAGTTTTTGCCACTCAGCGACTGTTCCAGCAACAGCTCGGCCGCCGGGTTGGCAGTTTGAATCACACCGTCGTTATCAATCAGCAATACACCGGCAGGCATGGCATCCAGTACCTCTTCCAGGCTCTGCGACCGCTGGGTCTGTTGCGCCAGCTGTTTTACACTCTGCTCATGGGTTTGTGTCAGCTGAGAGGTCAGCTCAGCCGCACGCTGATCCAGCTGCTGATAAGACTGCTGCAACTGATCCGATAAGCGGGAAAACTGTTCAAACGCGGCAACCAGCTGCTGCGGATCGGATAAATCCGACGGATAGGCAGTGTTGTGGCTCTGTGCTGTAGTCTGCATGACGTGATTGTGTCACCTAAAATTCACTTGTCAGTACAGCAGCATTAATTATGCCAGTTTGATTTTTAGTTATTTATCAACAGGTTAGATAGTGGGCGGCAAAATCGAGTCAATTTTCCGGCTTATGGGGAAGTCGATTGCCGTGGGGGATTAAACCTGCTAATCAACGCATTATTGATGTTGGGTGGCATTAAGCGAAGCGGATCATCCAGTGCCTAATAATTCACCTTCACTAAGTCCTGAACCGTTCTTTTTCGCCTTTCTGGCGACTCACTTTTCTGTCTTCAGCAACAGAAAAGTAAGCAAAAGAATGCCGCCCCGGCACCCAAGCTTTTATTTTAAACAGCAAAAATAAAAGTGCCTTCTTCACTCCCGATTTTTGTGGCTGCTGCGGAACTCACGAATCATAAGAAGCATGATTCGCTCAGACATCCTCGCAGAAAGCCTCCACAAAAATCACTCGCTCATCAGCTTGCGCGAAGGGGAAACAGCTCCATATCCAACGGTCGAATTGCTTTTCAACGAAGGTCTTGCGACAACCTTCCCTGTCACTTGCCGAAAATGCTTTCTGCATAGAGGCAAAATCACAGGACGTGATTTTGAGTGATGATGTGCCTGGACGGCACTCCAGCACGACCCGGCAACGAAGACAATTCAATCAATAAACTTATCCAAAGCAAAATACCGTTTCATAGCATTTTCGGGAACCCGCGCTTTTTGCGGGCAAGTGACCGGGAACGGCATTTTCTTGCTTACTTCTTTTCTGCTGAAGGAAATGAAGTGAGTCGCCAGAAAGGCGAAACAGCACAGTTGATAATACCGTGCAGGTAGGTTCTGAGTTCAGAGCGGCGAATCCGCTTGGCTTGATGCCACCCCGTATAAAATTTGCGTTTTTATTGTCCGACTAAAGACAAACGACTAACGACCAGCAGTAGTTACGAAGCTTTAATATCGTATTTCTTGAGTTTTTCCACCAGGGTGGTTCGGCGCATTTTCAGCAGCTTGGCCGCGTGGGCCACCACACCCTCGGTGTTTTGCAGCGCCTGTTTGATCAGGTTGATTTCCATGCTCGCCAGATGCTCTTTTAAATCCAGCCCGTCTTCACCCATAGACATGGCTGCTGCCGGCGTTGTTTCATGGCCGGTAAACGCCTCCCCTGCCAGGCCCTGTGAAATTTTCTCCGGCAGGTCGGCGGGTAGCTTACCCGGCAGGTTGTCTGTACTCTCCTCATCCTCGTCGTCATCCAGGTCTGCAAACATCATCGCCGGATTGAACGGGGGGGTTGCGCCACTGGGTTTCTTCTGCACAGCACCTGTCAATGACTGGTATTTCTCCGGCAGGTGCCGGGCATCGACAATGCTCTCGGGGTATAGAATCGACAACCGTTCCACCAGGTTCGACAGTTCTCGCACATTACCCGGCCAGGCGTACTGGCTGAGCACTTCAGTAGCAGCTGCGGTCAGCCGCACCGAGCCACGCCCCTCGGCTTCGAGTTTGTCGATCTGATCCTGTAGCAGAAACGGCACGTCTTCCAGGCGTTCGCGCAGGGCAGGCAGCTCAATGGGAAACACATTGAGGCGGTAAAACAGGTCTTCTCGGAATTTACCGTTTGTAATATTGGCTTCCAGGTTGCGGTGGGTGGCCGCCAGTATGCGCACATCCGCATCGATGCTGCGATTACTACCCACCCGCTCGAAGGTGCGTTCCTGTAGTACGCGCAGCAGTTTAACCTGCATCGGCAGACTCATATCCCCGATTTCATCAAGAAACAGTGTGCCCTTCTCCGCCAGCTCAAAACGACCCTGACGTGAATTGATTGCACCGGTAAAAGCGCCTTTTTCATGACCGAATAATTCGCTTTCCAGCAGATCTGCGGGAATCGCACCACAGTTCACCGGCACAAAGCCGGCCTTGCAACGTTTCGACAGCGCATGCACATTGCGCGCGACCACTTCCTTACCCGTACCGGACTCACCCAGAATCAGCACGCTGGCATCGGTTCGCGCCACCTGCTCGATCATGGTTCGCACATACTGGATCGCTGCGCTGCTGCCGCCGAGCTTGGGGATGCTGTTGACCTGCTTTTTCAGGTTATCCGCATCACTCGCCTCACACAGTGCCTGAGCCTGCTGCAGTGCTGCATTCACCGGTTCGAATTTAAGCGGCAATTCCAGATGGGCAATCACCCCATGCTGCTGAGACTGGTATTTTTCAAGGTTGATCTTGTCCTGGTTAAACAGAATCACGGGTATCGAGCCAGGGCCCATCAACTCCAGCGCCTGCTGCCGCGACGCTTCATTCTGAAATTCACCCAGCAACACCGCACTGAAGTCGGCGCTATTGAGCGCACCCTGCAATGAGTCCAGGTCATTAACGTAGTAGGTTTGGTACCCCATAAAGCCCATCAGCGACTTGATTTCATTGAATAAGGAACTGTTGTCTTCAACCAGTAGAATACCGGGCTGGGCGGAGTTGTCTGACATATTAAACCTGCAAATGCATCATGTGTTTTACAGATTAAAGCAGATCGGTCGGAAATGTCAAAATTTTGTCTCCTGAATTTATAGAAAATTCAGAAACTTAGGTAATTCGGCTTGATAATGCAGCAGCCAGGGTAACAACTTTCTTGTATGTCAACAGCCTGTGCAGTCTTCAGAATCCACCTTCACTAAATTCTGAGCTGTGCTGTTTCGCCTTTCTGGCGACTGTCTTTTCTGTCTGCAGCAACAGAAAAGTCAGCAAAAGAGTGCCGTTCCCGGTCACTTGCCCGCAAAAAACGCGGGTTCCCGAAAATGCTTCGAGAAATTATTTGGGTTTAATTAAGTTAACAGGCTACATTGTCTTCGTTACCGGGTCGTGCTGGAGTGCCGTCCAGGCACATCAGCACTCAAAATCACGTCCTGTGATTTTGCCCCTGCGTAGAAAGCATTTTCGGCAAGTGACAGGGAAGGTTGTCGCAAGTCCATCGTTTAAAAAGTAATTTGACCGTTGGGTACGAAGCTTTTTCCCCTTCTCACAAGCTGATGAGCGAGTGATTTTTGTGGAGGCGTTCTGCGAGGATGTCTGAGCGAATCATGCTGTTTATGATTCGTGAGTTCCGCAGCAGCCACAAAAATCGGGAGTGAAGAAGGCACTTTTATTTTTGCCGTTTAAAATAAAAGCTTGTGTGGGCGCAATCGGAGATTTACAAGCCAGATTTATAGAGCATCAGGTTGGTGAATTGGGCAGCGCTTTCTTGCTTACTTCTTTGGCGCTGTTGCTGCTAAAACGCCCGGAGCGTTTTATAACAGGCTTTGCCTGGCCCGAAGGGTGAAAGCCAGGGATGGCTTTCATAAAGAAGTAAGTCGCCAGAAAGGCGAAACACTACAGTTCAAAATATCGTGAAGGTGAATGAGAGATGAAAAGATTAAGCTTGATTACTGCAGAATGCCTTTAAAGTACACCATGCTGAGCGTCCAGAGGTGGGCCGCTAATACTTGATTCATCTGACAGGCGTACTAAACATGATTATTTCTGCACGGTTTTATAGGCATTAATCGCCTGGCGATTGGATGACATGGTTTTGGCTTCATCCACCAGTTTCAGCTGTTGCTCACGGGCCTGCTGCATCAGTTGCTGATCATCGTGAATAATTTGCTGAATTTGCCCGGCGATGGCTTCGGCTTCTTCAGCGCTGACCGGAATAGAAAAAAAGGCTTCGAGTTTTTGCTGGCGTTGTGCATTGAGCTCATCCACCTGCTGCCAGTTCTGCTGGTCGAATTCGCTTTTTAACTGCTCGGATAACTGCAGGATACTTTGCCATTGCTGCTGGCGTGGCTCGGCGGATGTCATATTTGCTCCCATCTATCTTGATGCGTGCAGTTTACTGGCCATGTCACTGCAAGTGCAATGACATGGCCGTGGACAGAGCAACTCAGCTTTGCGGTGTTTTGATTGTGCGCATGTCCTGGGGAATTGCCATCCAGCCGGCGCGGATTTCACCCAGTAGTGACAGCACTTCGTCGATCAGCGCGGTGTCATTCTGCAGGTTGGCTTTTAGCAACTGGCGCTGCATATAGTCATACAATGCTTCCAGATTGGCCGCCAGGTCACCGCCCTGCTCCATGTCCAGTGAGGAACGCAGGCCATCCACAATGCCGATTGCGCGACTGATGTTTTCGCCTTTCTGTGCAATATTATTCTGCTGGATATGCATCTTGGCCATATTCAGGCGCTCCATCGCGCCATCGAATAGCATCTGGATCAGGGTATAGGGGTCCGCATTTTCCACCGATGCCCGTACATTCACCTGCTTATACTGGTTCATTGCCGCCGCATTACGCATAGGTTTTTTCCTGTCTGTTGGGTTGTCTTTGTCCATTCAGGGTTTATAGCAAACTATTCAGCCTGAGTGGGTTATTTATTGTTACCGATGGTCGGTAAGGATTGCAGTTGCTGAGTCAGGTAATCCCCGGTTGACTGCAGACTGGCAATCAGCCCGTCCAGTGCACCAAACTGTGCCCGCAGCCGGGTTTCGATATTTTCCAGGCGACGCTGCAGTGCTGCACGGTCGTCGTTCACCGACTCGATCCGCGACTGAAGCGCCTCGGTTTTCGATTCCAGCAGGCCGTCGCTGTCCAGCAGGCTTTGCAGATAGCTATCCATTCTGTCGGCATAACCGCGGTTGAAGTTCACCGTACCACGATCACCGGTAGCACCGCTCACATGCAGGGTCAGGCCCTGGGCTGCACCTGTGCCGGAGAGAATTTGCCCGTTACCGCTGGCGGCAATACCGCCGATAGTACCCGCCACATCATTACCCTCGGTACTGACCGGGTTGCTGCCCACTAAATCGGTGCTGCCATTGCCGCCGGTAATTTCCACCGTGGACGCAGAGCCATAGCGTTGCGACTGGATCGACAGCACGCCGGCGTTTTCACTTACCGTGACGGATACACCGGCACTTGTAAGGCTGGAAGCGTTATTGATCTGCGCCTGCAGTTCCGCTGCCAGCTGGCTAGCGCTATAACTGCCGGCGGTGAGCACAATCGAAGCATCCACCCCGTTCACGCTTAAATTAATGCGATCGTTACTGCCTTCAACAATGTTCAGATTCGCCGCTGCAGAACCGCTCAAGCTACCGCGGCTGGCCGCCGTGGTGATATTAATCGCGTAATCATCAATCGCCGTATCATCACTGGCGCTCAAAAAGGTAATGCCTGCATCGGATGGCGCACCATGGGCGGAAAACAGTCCGACAAAGCGCTCGAAATTATCATTCAGCTGCTGATTCAGGGTTTCGCTGTTCAGCTGTAAACGACCAGTTTTGCTGTCCGTGGTCACACCCACTTCACTGAGTATGCTCAGGGTATCGCCCATCTCGCCCACCGGGTCACTGATCAGACGGCGCAGATTTGAGGTGATGCCGCGGGTCAGTGCATCACCGTTGAGTGCGCCCGCTTCATTCGACTCGGGGTTGTAGGCCGTCAGCTGGTTCATGATGTCGATAAAGCCGTTATAGCTTGCGACAAAATTACTCACCGCATCAGCTACTTTGGTTTTATCCAGCGACACACTGACACTGGCGTTGCCCACGCTTTTCAGATTAATCGTCGCCGACTCAATCGCATCACTCACCGTGTTGCTGGCACTGGTAATATCAATGCCATTGACTGTGAACGCGGCATCGGCGGCGGCACCGGTTTGCGCCAGGTGGGTGGCGTTTTCGTTGAACGACAACAGTGACAGACCACTGGCATCATCGTTAAGCGTATCCGCATCGTTAACACTGACCCGTATGGCGTTCTGTTCGCCGGTATCATCGGAGGTGATTGCCAGTCGATAGAACTCACCATCAAACACCAGCGATGCGGTAGCACCGATATCCGCCTGGTTAATCGCATCACGAATACCGATTAAACTGCCATCGGTAATCTCGATGGTTTCACTGGCGCGATCCGGGTTCTGGGTAAAGCCAGTGTAACTGTCGGTGTCCGGGTCATACACATTATTGCCGAACTGGAAGGTCAGACTGCCAGTACCCAGCACATCGTTCACATCGGTAAACTGTGCCGCGGCCAGGTCGGGGTCGGTGGATAGCGTATGGCTTTTTGCCAGCTGTGTAACATCAATATCGTAGCTGGCACGGGTAGTTTTACCATTGCTGGTCACCGTGAGTACGTCATCGTCACTGCTGGAAATGGCACGTCCCTGAAAAGTGGAGGGCCTATTGAGCGCGGTTAAAGAGGATTGCAGGCTGGACAGGCTACCGCGCATTGCACCATAGCCACTCAGCTCAACCTGAAGTCGGGCTTCCTGTCTATCCAGTCGGTTTTTGGGTGCACGTGCCTCAGCAGTCAATAACTGCTCGACAATATTGTTTACATCCAGACCCGAACCGATACCGGGTGAATTTATAGTCGCCATCGTATCCTCTTAATACCGGGCCCTAAGGCCATGATAGTCAGGGCTATGCGAAATCAGTGCCAGTTTGCCTCACCCATATTGTGGCTCAGCTTAGCTGGCGGTTGCCTCCCGGCATTGCCAATGCAACGCCGGGTGCGAACCTTGCACAGCCTCAACCAACAGAGGCTGCACATGTACTACTAGGCCTGATCAGAAATAAACAGGCCACCCACATTCGCGCTATCACTCAGGCGCTCTTCCTGCAGACGTTGTGCCAGCGCAAGTGCCTCCCTGGAGGGAATTTCTCGAATCGTTTCCTGGGTATCACTGTCAATAATGCTGATCACCGCGCGTCCCAACGGCAGCGCCTCATCAACACGAAAACGCAGCTCACGGTTGACGCTTTGCAGGTAGTCATTGATATCACTCACTGCCTGCGACACCTCACTGGCAGCGGGCTCCTGCTGCCTGACATCGGCAGTTTCTTGCCGCTGTTCAGGCCGCAGCTCTGTTGTTGCTTGCCGTGTTTCCGCCGCAACAGCAGAACGGCCGGAGCCATCTGACGATGCCGGCGCTGCGTTCTGGGACATTGATGTTGTTACATTAATTGTCATGGTCTTTACCTCACAGAGTTCCTAAGACAAGTACCCTGCCATCCATTATGGCAGGGTACTTTCCATCACCCGTTTACTGCAGTAGCGACAGGGCTAACTGAGGTAAGGAGTTTGCCTGTGACAGGATGGATACACCGGCCTGCTGCAGGATCTGGTTACGTGTCAGCGTTGCAGTTTCAGCTGCAAAGTCTGCATCACGAATCCGTGAACGCGCAGAGCTTAAGTTCTCAACCGAGGTCTCGATGCTGGATACAATGGATTCAAAGCGGTTCTGAATCGCACCCAGTGATGCGCGACTGGTGTTAATGCTGGTCAGCGCGCTGTCTACCGAGGCAATGGCCGCATTGGCACCAGCTACGGTAGAAATATCGGTATTGGCGATAGTGGTACCTGCGAGTGCTGCAGTGGTTGTACCCACAGAGAGGCCCGCATTACCTGGCGCTGTACCGGCAATCACCAGGTCTTCATTGACGCTGGTCACTGTAACCGTACCATACAGTGTAGAAGTAGCAGCGGCTGCGCTACCGTCAACAGTCAGACCTTCAGTCGCATCTGAATCCGCACCACCCTCAACCAGCACAATATTGCTGCCATCATCCTTGGTGATATCCATCGTAGTCCCAGTGCCACTGGCAGTATAGCCAGCCAGACTGTTAATTAAACCGGCTACTTCAGAAGCGGTGATCGTGCCATCTGCACCCACTGAAGTGAAGTCCAGCGCGGTACCGTCAATTGACAGGGTGTAGGTAGGTGCAACACCAGTAACAGCCTGGGTACCATTGGTAGTGGTAGTTGTGTTGGCGAATGTTGGAGAGGTAGTTGCATAACCTACCGCGGCTTCTGTAGTACTGAACTCTATGCCATCTGCGCGTTGTACGGTTAAGGTACCGTTCTGCAGCGCCGCTGCAATGGTTGTTTGCACACCAAGATCAAGCGTATAGCCACTCACCGTACCGGTGCCATCAGCAGCAAAGCCCGCTGTTACAAAACCCGCAGCAATGGTGTCATAGGAGTTAGTGGCAGTGGTATCAACGTTGGCTGTAGCCGTGATGACCAGCGAATCAGAACCACCATCACCGGAGTTATCAAAGGTAACAGTGAAGCTGTTAGTCGTATCAGTATCAACACCTTCAGTGAGTGCACCCAGTGCAACAGATGAAGGAGTTGCAGCCACAGTGGCTGTGCCTACTACATCCGCAAAGGTAATGCCGGTCTGCGCATTAGTGGCAGTGGCTGAGACATTGCTGTCAGTTGCAGTAATCGCATTGGCAATCGCCAGTGCATCCTGTGCTACCGCACCGACATCATTGCCGTTAATTACCAGATCACCTGCAGTCAGCGCACCTGAGACCGCTGCGCTACCAGTTTGACTTGCAGTCAGTACCTGACCGATCTCACTGGTACGTGCACTTGAGATATTGGCAATCGCGACAGTTTCACCGGCGTTTGCACCCACCTGGAACAGCTGGCTGGAGAAGGAGCCGTCAAGCAGGTTTACGCCGTTAAAGGCACTGGTAGAAGATACACGCTCGATCTCAGCAATCAGTTCGGCGGTTTCCAGTTGCAGTGCCGCACGGTCTGATGATGAGTTGGTGGCGTTGGCTGACTGTACCGCCAGCTCACGAATACGCTGCAGGTTATTGGTGACCTGAGCCAGATCGCCTTCACCGGTTTGCGCCAGGGAGATACCATCGCTGGCATTACGTGCAGCCTGGTTCAGACCACGAATCTGGGTAGTAAAACGTTCTGAAATCGCCAGACCCGCCGCGTCATCTTTCGCGCTGTTAATACGCAAACCAGAAGACAGACGCTGCAAAGAGGTTTGCAGGTTACCCTGGGAGGTGTTCAGATTACGTTGAGCATTCAACGATGCTACGTTGGTGTTAATAACTTGAGCCATGGTATGTCTCCTGATGCTTCAGTCGCCTTGCAAGTCGACTGAAGTGTTACGACTTGTATCAGCGAATTAGGTTAATTCGTTCTCGAATTAGGGTTAATTCGTTCTCAGTGAATGTATCGGCCGCTCAGAAAATACCTTTAACTAAATTTCACGAAAAAATCAGCCCGTCGAATCGCGCTAAGTTGTTGTTTTTATTGAGTTTGAATTTATTAGTAAAAGTTAATACACAAAGTATAGTCATTTTTCTGGGGAAAAACCGGCTGAGAAAGTGGCCTGTGGGGGCGGGTTGGGGCGTGCGAATGCATGGCCTGAAGGGTGGAGCACAGGATGTGCGTGATAAATAAACGCAAATCTTATAGGGTGGCATCAAGCGCAGCGGATCCACCGATTGTCATGACGGGCGGCACTATTAATAAGTATGCCATGAGATCAAAGGATCAAACGTCCTGGCCTGGTTTTCCTCTACGAAGTTCTGATCCTGGCTTTTTCGCCTCTCTGGCGAAACAGCACAAATCAGTTTATCGTGAAGGTAATTTTCCATATGCATTCCCACGCAGGAGCGTGGGAACGAGCTCAAGCACTGCAAAAAAGCCAATGCATTTTCAGTCACGCAACATTAGCTGTCGAATTAAAAAAAGTCTTCCATGACCAATAACTGCTGCTACAAACTGAAAACACATGGCTTCGTGCCGTGTATCGGTTA
>JBFFND010000019.1:0-14321 GCA_041563375.1 Gammaproteobacteria bacterium
CCCAATATCCTCCCGGAGGTCGATATGACCGTACTCGCACTGAATTCTGTTAGCGGTAACTGGCGTAAATACTACAACCTGTGTAAACCCAAGGTGGTCTTTCTGATTGTCTTCACAGCTATTGTTGGCATGCTGTTATCCACCCAGGGGGCGTTGCCTCTGGACACCTTTATGGCTGCCACCATTGGTATTGGCCTTGCCTCAGCCTCCGGCGCCGCGCTTAATCACTGGGTGGATCAGCGTATCGATGTGGTGATGGAGCGCACACATAAGCGACCGTTGCCGCAGGGTGAGATGAGCTCGCGTTCTGCACTGCTGTTTGCACTGTCACTGGCAGTGATTTCGATGGTGATTCTGCTGGTGTGGACCAACCCACTGACCGCCTTGCTGACCCTGACATCCCTGGTGGGTTATGCGGTGATCTACACCATGTTTCTTAAACGCTCGACACCGCAGAATATCGTTCTCGGCGGTGCGGCTGGTGCGGCACCACCGATGCTGGGCTGGGCAGCGATGACCGGCGAGGTGAATACCGAGGCGCTGTTGCTGTTTCTGATAATTTTTGTATGGACGCCACCACACTTCTGGGCGCTGGCCATCAAACGGCGTGATGAGTATGCACGGGCAGGCCTGCCAATGCTGCCGGTTACCCACGGCATTGTGTTCACCAAGTTTCACATCCTGCTGTACACACTGCTGTTACTGTCAGTCACCCTGATGTCGTTTGTAATTCAGATGACCGGGCTGATTTATTTTGCCGGCGCATTAAGCCTTGGAATCGGTTTTATTTACCATGCAGTGAAACTGTATCGCACGGGCGACAGCGATTTGCATGCAATGAAAACCTTTAGTTACTCGATTTTCTACCTGAGTGCGCTGTTTGCATTTCTGCTACTGGATCATTATGCGCGGGTGATCTACTACCTGTTTGCGTAAGGCCATTGCGGCTGGCTTTTACAATGGATATTCCAGTAGTTAGCTAGTCAGCTGATTCGAGAATGTAGTCGGACGGAATACTTTTGAAGTCAACCACCGTGCCACCATGTTTCTGCGTAAACTGGTGCGCATTGTCCTGACTTGAAAAGGGCACCGCTTCCGGTGCTCCCATGCCGCCGACCCGTTTGCTACCGATTACATACCAGGCGCTGCGTGCATCAATCCAGTTATCTTCACCGGGATTATCCCAGTTGGCCTGACTCATGTCGTTAACATAAATGGCCGCAATATTCTTAGGTTCTTCCGGTAGCAGGGTAAAGGCGATGGTATCTCGCACCGAGGTAAACCAGTTGACCTTGCCATCTGACAGTATGATCTGGCCTTTCGGCCCGTTGTGATAGACCACGGTCATCAGGCAGTAATAGCCGCTGGCATCCCGGGTGAGTGTGTGGGGTTCTGGTATTTCGGCAGGCTTCTGCTTTTCGCAGCCGATACTGATGAATAATGCAGTACAGGCCAGAGAGGCTACAAGCAAGCGTGATAAAGCGGATTCGCGCATAAATTCTCCAGAAGTTTTAATGGTACAGCGTTATTCAAGCTGAAATTCGGTTTACAGTTCACGGCGCTGAAAAACAAGTAATACCGCGCCGAGTGGCAGAACAAGCCATAACAGCATCACACTAACTAGTAGACTGATACTGAGGCCATTATTTCCGACAGCCAGTGCACTTAGTCCACTGGCATGACGAACCTCTTCAAACAGACTGAGATTAATCAGACGATAGCTGTCTGTCGGGCTCGCAAGCATCAACCAGCTGAGCAGCTGCTGGCTGATCTGTTGTTGTTCATCGAGCAGTAACAGGCCAAATAGCAGCAGGTCATAGAGTACAACAAAGATCAGCCAGAGTGCGATGGCACTGCCGGCCGCGGTGGCACGCTCTTTCACCAGTATGCTGAGCAGGTAGCCTAGCGAAATAAACACACAGCCCAGCAATAATGAACTTAGCATCATGCTGGCATAGGCTGGCCAGCCGGCAGTTTCAACCTGGCCGCTGGCCAGCAGTATCAGCACTGCGCCACCATAGCCCACAAAGATGGCAATTAACAGGATCAGTGAATGCCCGACAAATTTCCCCATCACCACCTGCCAGCGTGCGATGGGGTAGGTGAGTAACAGTAACAGGGTGCCACGTTCAAATTCTGCCACCAGGCTGTCGTATGACAGCATCAGCGCAATCAGTGGAATCAGGTAAACGCTGAGATTGGCCAGGTTAATCACCATAATGTCCAGCGAGCTGGCACGAATCGAACCGGTGGGTGCTGAGCCGAGCAGTGACAAGGCTAGCGCCAGTGTGCCCAGCAGAATAATCGCCGCTGCAATCCAGCGGTTGCGAATACCATCGCGCAGCTCCTTAAGTGCAATAATCCATAACATTTTCATTACTGGCTTGCCTGCATGAAATAACGGTAAATTTCATCAAGTTGGGGAGGTGTGATATTTATATCGATAATATCTGAATCAGCTGCGGCCAGTTGTCGTAACAGGTGCATCTTATCCTGTGTGCCGCATGTCAGTTTTATTCTTTGTGCATTCACCAGATCAATGTTGAGCGATGAGAGGCCCTTAAATGATGCGATGTGTGTGGCTAATTTACTTGCCTGGTTATCTACGGTTTGCAGACTGAACTGCACGGGCAAAGCAGCCTGTTGATACAGTTCATGCAAACTGCCGCTGGCAATCATTCTACCTGCTTTCATAATGATAAATCGATCTGCTCTGGCTTCGACTTCATTTAGTGCATGGGATGAAATAACCGAGGTGGTCCCCTGTTGATGCAGCTGTTCAATCAGCTCATAAAACTGCTGGCGCAACTGTGGGTCAAGCCCCGTGGTGGGTTCATCCAGAAACAGCAGCTGTGGATTGCCAAGCATCGCCTGTGCCAGACCCAGTCGCTGACGCATGCCTTTGGAGTAAGTACCGATACGTCTGTCTGCGGCGCCCTGCAAGCCAACCAGTTCGAGCAGGTGATCAGATTCGGCGCGCGGCAAAGCTTTTAATCGGGAATAAAAGTGCATTAGCTCACGGCCAGTCATAGCTTCATGAAACGCCACGCTCTCCGGTAAATAACCGAGGGACTGATGTTGTGCAGTGTTCGCACTGAAGGCCGGATTATGATCCAGAACTTTAATCTGGCCTGAAGTAGGGCGGGTCAGTCCCAGCATTAGCTTCATCAGCGTGGTTTTTCCCGCGCCATTATGGCCAATTAATACAATGCATTCACCTGAATTAATCTGCAGGTTGATATTATTCAGTACGCTATTGCCTGCGTAGGATTTGCTGACATTGTCGATGTCAATAATGTCTCTGCTTACAGCTCTTGTGTCACTCATGCATTAAATCTTTATAGGTTTCAATCTGTAATTCGGGTGGATTCATTAATGGGTAACTGTCAGTCACACCGCCTGGATGCAGGCCGGGGAACTCAGACTGTGCCCATTTCAGTACCTGCACTGCAGGACTGTTTAGCAGCAGTTTCGCCATTGGGTGTCGCCAGACAATCTGATCAACCAGATCATTGGGTTGATAGGCATGGTCCGCGATGGCATCCTTGTTAATATCGAAGGCGGTGTTATCACTCCAGTAATTTCCGCGCCCCTGCTTTGACCATTCTATATCCCGTGTGCCCACGTATTTTACCTGGGTACGGTTATTGATAAAGGCGTTTGCATAAATGTCATTTTTTTCAGAGCCGGCGGTAAAATGCACGCCGATTTCGCAGCTTTCAAATGCATTGTTGTTAATGCGATTATAATTAGCATTATAAATAAACACGCATTTCTCTGCACCACCACTGACCTGGTTATGATGGATGACCGAATAGTTTGCATAGTTGAAAAACAGGCCACGTTCTTTGTCGCCAATTGACTGATTGGCGTGGACATTGATGCGGTCTGAAAACATCAGTGCATAGCCAACATGGTTGTTGATGGAAATATTGCTGCTGACTTCGCTGTCCTGTGTGTACATATAATGTACCGCAAAGCGCAGGTCACGCATGATATTACTTTTGAAAATATTATTACGACTGGTAGTTACAAAGATGCCATCTCGACCATAACGAATCTCGTTATTCTCCACAATTGAACCGGGTGAGTTCCATAGATAAATTCCATTCCCGCGATCATTTATACGATGAAACTGGCTGCCGATGATTGTGTTATTTCGTACCTGCGAAGACTTTGCGCCCTTGAGGTATATACCGATCAAGTTATCCTGTAAATAATTGTTTCTGATAATGACATTATCCGCTTCTCGGGTAACAAATATTCCGCTGTCTTCTGATACCGGGGTATTACCGGAATTCTGTATCTGTAGGTTTTTAATCAGTACATCACTGGCAGTAACAGTTATTACGTGACCATCTTTTTGTCCATCGATGATGGTCTTCTGGTTGCCGATCAAACTCAGGGACTTATCAATGACCAGGGAACCATAATAAGTGCCTGAAGCGAGTAATAAGCTGTCGCCGCTTTGAGCCTGTTGAATAATGTTTTGCAGGGAAGTTGAATCAGCCTGTACCTGAATATTCCTTGCTTCAGTTATGGGGGTGTTGAACAGCAATACGCCCCATAGCCCGCAGATGAGCATTGATTTCACCTGCGGGCTAATTAAAGGAGCCTGTACATTGCCGGTCGGCTTACAGTGAGCTTGCATATAATAATGTCTATGCAGGCTCCACCATCATTCGACCACGCATTTCCATGTGCAGTGCATGACAGAACCATTGACAGTAGAACCAGTGAACTCCAGGTCTGTCTGCTGTGAAAGTGACAGAGGAGGTCGCCTGTGGCCCGATTTCCATGGCAACTCCATAGTTGGCAAGCGTAAGTCCGTGTGTCAGGTCATCGATTGAATCACTGTTGCTAACGATAATGGTGACTTCGTCGCCTTGTTTTACAGTGAATTTTTCCATACTGAAATTAGGTGCGATGGACCACATATAAATACGCACTTTTTTGCCATCACGGATGATTTTGCTATCAACCCCCAGTTCAATACCGTCTTTTTTAGCCTGGGCAGCCGTGTCAGCCCACATGGGGTCGTCCTTGCTCCACACAGAGTCCGGATTAACAATATCAGTACGTACAATAATAATATCGTGCGGCTCGGCAAATGTGGGGCCATCGTGGACGATTTTCATTTTATCGCCTTCAATATCAATCAGCTGTTCGTTTTCAGGTTTGAGCGGTCCCACATTGATAAAGCGGTCTTTGGAAAACTTGTTCAGAGACACCAGCCACTTGCCATCTGCTTCACGGGTTTCACCCATACTGGTATGGTTATGGCCCGGCTGATAATGCACATCCACCTTGTCGAGAATCGGACTGACTTTTTTACCGTTGTAGGCATCAATGGCTTTCTGGATATTCCATTTGACGACCTGGCTATCTAGAAACAATGTAGTAAAGGCATTGCCTTTACCATCAAACGCGGTGTGCAGTGGACCCAGTCCCAGTTCAGGTTCTGCTACAACCGTATCACGTGGCCCGATTTTATCGCTGAACAGGTCGGGCAGGCGGGTCACATCAATCACAGTTACGGTGGGTGATAACTTGCCATTAAACACAACATGCTTACCGTCAGGTGCAGTATTACAGCCATGGGGACTGTTAGGCACCGGGATATAGCGGGTGTACCTGGAACCCTTGCGGCCATCCAGTACAGGGACTCCGTGATGGGTCTTGAAGTCGCCTTTTTTGACGCCATCCTCGATCGCCTTGATGTCGAATACCACCGCCCAGTCACGCTCGTTGGCCATCATGCCGGCGAGATTGGTTGCCTCTTCACTGTTATAACAGGTGGAGAAGGCATACAGACCCTGATAATCCGCGTCACAGTTGTCCAGGTTGCCATCCACCATCACCTGCCAGGCCACTTCCATTTTGTCGCCATCGATAGCAGTGAAAATAGCATGGTACTTGTCCGGCTCGTCAAGGATACTGCCGTCATTAGGAAGTGGTACACGGTGTTCACCATTAGCAAATACATATCCTGTGCGAGGATATTTTTGCGGACGTAGTCCGTGTATATCCGATGCATTGGGAATCTCAATAATTTTATCGCATTTCATCACATCACAGCGGATGCGTGCGACACGGGTGTTGGCCTTATCATTGACGAATACATAGCGTCCATCGTAAGTGCCATCGGTAAATGACATATGCGGGTGGTGTAAATCACCGTTATCATAGAGACCACCTCGTCCGCTCTTGTCGAGAAATGCTTTTGTTTCCGGTAGCAGGCCTTCACGCAGTATTTTTTTACTTTCGTTAGTCAAGCCCCAGCCAGTTGCGCTGCAGCGATTGAATACCGGTACCCGCATCAGCTCACGCATCGACGGCATACCGACAATTCGCAACTCACCGGACTGGCCGCTGCTCCAGAAGGCATAGTATTCATCCAGGTCACCCGGTGCGACCTCCGACTTACCCTTGGCTGCGGCCACAGCGGTGGCTGGGGTCATTAAGCCCATGCCGGTAATCCCCGCCATTGAACCGAAACCGGCAGCGGCTGCCATTTTGGCGGAGCCACCCAGTAATCGACGTTTGCTGATATCGGTAGGATCTGTTTGCTTGTCTTTCTGTTTCATCGCTCTTCTCCTGATAAAGCCTGTTGTTTGGCAGACTTGTTGGCTCCGGTGAAAAACCGACTACGACCAGAGCAGTTTTATAATTTGTTTATCTGGATTTCTCTAATTCAATACTGATAGCTGATTTCATGGTATTGCTGGGTGAGCTGGCATTGGCCACACTGCGTTCACGCTTAAGGCGTTTCTGAATCATCACCGGACAGGCATGATCATCATAATAGACCTGCTGGCAATGCAGACAGTACAGGCACTCGTTTACATTGATATTACCTTCCGGGTGTATCGCCTGCACCATACATTCATTGGCACACCGCTGGCAGGGCGAACCGCATTCACGATAACGTTTCAGCCAGGCAAACATGCGCAATCGACCGGGAATGGCCAGCGCTGCACCCAGTGGGCATAAATAGCGACAGTAAAATCGCTCAATAAACAGCCCTGGAATCAGCACCGCGAGTGCAAACAGCACATAGGGCCAGTCACGTACAAATTTTAATATGATACTGGTTTTAAAGGGTTCGATTTCAGCCAGGCGTTCAGCCATGCTCAGCGAGTACAGCGACACGCCAAACAGCAGCAGAAAAATCAGGTACTTGATTGACCAGATACGTTCATGGATCAGCCACGGCACTTTGATCTGCTTGATACGTATTTTTTTTGCCAGTTTGTTCAGTAACTCCTGTAGCGCACCGAACGGACATAGCCAGCCACAATAGGGTCCGCGTCCCCAGAACAGCAGGGCAGCTGCAACTGAGCCCCAGAGAATAAATATCAACGGCTCCATCAGGAAGTAGTCCCAGTTAAAGCCACTGACCAGCGCATTGAACATGGCGAGGATATTTACCACTGATAACTGTGCATTAAAAAACCAGCCAAGAATAATCAGAGTGAACAGTAAATAAACAATTCGTACACGCTCATTTAATTTCGGACGTTTAACCAGCCAGTCCTGAAAAAAGAAAATGGCGCTGAGCACACCAAGGGCCGTAACCAGTACAATAATTTCCGGCAACTTGAGTTGCCACATGCGTTTCCATATAGGCGCACTGCTTTCAGCGCTGGATGAACCTGCGTCACCTTTTTCATTTACCGGTGCAGTGATGCTCTGATTTGCGTCGGTTTTTATCTGTTCGAATATCAGATACTGTTCCGGTACACGGTAGTTGAGATCAAATGTCAGAAATGCCTTGGTGGTCGGGCCAGTATTTCGCCCCACCAGTAATTCAAGCTTCCAGGGACGGGCAGGACTAAAGTTGAGTTCCGCAGGGGTGCGAAACAGGTCCACTTCACTAAAATCAGGTGCACCTTCAGCGCTAACCCTGCGTAGACGTTTGTGGGCGCTGTCATGAAAACGTACCGAATTGTCGCCCTGAATGATCTGGAATCGATCGAAGATACCACCTCGTACGTAACCCGAACCTTTGAACGAAAAGCGACCGTTACTGGCAATCAGGATCGCCTGTTCACCGGGCTTGAGCCTTTTCTGCAGATTGCGATATTCATGCTCACCCAGCAGGCTGCGACCAATGCTGGGAATCGACACCAGCGCCGCATACAGGTTGATAAATACCTGATCATCGGCACCTTTTTCCGCGAAGCGGCGGATGCCGCGGTGTTTGCTATCAACAAATGCCTGATTGATTTCACCGATGGTAATTCTGAGATTTCCGATCGAACCTTCATCGAGCAAGCTCTGCCAGCTCTTGATGTTATTAATCTCACTATTAATGCGTGCGGTGGCTTCGTTACTGTTAGCGGATTTTTTCAGGCCTGCCAGGCCGAAGTGCCTGGCCACCTTGATTGAACTCAGCAGAATATTGTCGTCCATCACCATTACGGTCACCGTAGCGCCAGAGACGACATCAATTGAGTGATCCAGCGACCCTTCTACAAGTCGTCCCACATCCATGCCTTCATATTCTTTGAGAACCGCGGTGATTCGTGATTCGGGTATGCCAATAAGCACAATTGGTTCATGATGCTCAACCAGCGTAACCTTGCGAATCACTCCCTGCATGTCAATTGCCACCAGCTGATGAATGGGTTTACCTGAATAGCCGGTGGAGTTGACATAGTCAGAGGTGAGAAAAACAAAGCCCAGTTGTTCTGTGTCTTGATAAACCGGGGCAACTACCGGTTTATCGGTGATTGTGCCTGTGCGCGTAGCACCGGGAAAAACATCCTGAATTTTTATAGAGTCGAGTAGTCGGGGAAGCTGTGATTCTGCATGGACTGACGCGACCAGAATAAACAGCATAAGCACTATCGAGAGTATGTTTTTGAGTATATGCAACCCTCTCATTATGACGCCCATCTCCTTCGATAGTTTTCATCGTGTGGGTTAAACAGTATTTAAGTATATGCTTGTATAAACATATGCGTGTGATGAAAAACTGCCTGAATTATTTCATACTTGTATTCTATTTGCATATTATTTGTGTTATTTCACACACTATTTACTGTAGCATCGGTGAATCCTTGATTTTAATCAAACTGGGCTTTTCATGTGTCTGTTGATAATGAAGGCACTAGAACATGTATTATTATGAGTGTGAGAGGCATAGCGCTCATAACGGATAGCTTATATTAAACCAGATGAGGCTTAAGTAATGTTACCATCTAATGTCAAGACAACTCGCGATTTGATGACGATTGCATTACAGGCAGAGCGTGAAGCAATTCGTCGATACAGCCAGTTACAGCAAAAAATGCAGCAATTCGATAACCTGCCTGCAACGCAATTGTTCCAGCGTATGGTTGAAGAAGAGAAGGGCCATGAAAGTTTACTCCTGCAATGGATGGATAAGCTTCAGTTAGATGAGAACACTGATATACCACCGGTAAGCTGGCAAGATCCAAATATACTGTCTGTTTACAATGAAGAGGCACGTGACCCGGTTTATAGCTCTCCCTACCGTGCATTGGCGTTTGCGGTACACAATGAGGAAATTGCCTTCAGTTTTTATACCCATGTGGCGGCCAATACCACCGACAAAGAAATTCGTGAGTTTGCAGAAGTACTGGCACGTGAAGAGCTGGGTCATGCGGCCCTGCTCAGATCAGAGCGTCGACGCGCCTACCACAATGAGCGAGTGGATTCACATACCGAGCCACGACTGAACCCTGAAATAGTGACCACAAAGTGCGATCTGTTGCAGTGTGCAGTGCTTATTGATGAATGCCTGGCTGGCCAGCTGGCTACACTGGACACAACCGATGTAACCGAGCAGTTGAACACGTCTATTCGGCATAGCCTTGATGATTGTAAACAGCAATTAGCAAGTTGCCATCAGCAAAACTCAGAGATCATTGCATCCCTGGATACGCTGGCAAATTACTATAAATCACTTGATCTCAGCCACAAACCGGATGCTTATAAATTAAGCCGCCTGCTGTCCAATTGCGATCATGCTTTCTCATTTTATGACGGGGTAGTGGAAAATAGCCGTGACGAGGAAATCATGTTGCTGGCGCAAAAACTGACATCATTGATGCTGGATCGAATTGCCCTGTTGAAAACTGTCACTGATCAAGCTGAATGTGTTGCTTGATAAAGCTTCAGCTAGTAATACATAAACCAATATAACCAATTAATCTATGTACCATTGCTTGTCGTCAAAATACTTCGGATAAAGACCTAGGCTGTTTTGTATATTCAGCAGTGACTCTATTCTTTGCTGTTGCACTAAATGTTTATCTGGTTCACTAGGGGTCTTCAACTGCTGCGCAGCCTGTAGCATATCGGCGAGTAGCATGTGTAGTACGGCATCGGCCTCGGCAGGCAGTTTACATTCTGCAAATATATTGTTTATTTGCTGATGTACCTGTTCAGCCAGTGAGTCTGCCTGTTGTTGACTCAGTGCATGGCCCGGACTTGTATGTGCAGATTGCATTGCTTTATCTGTGGCGATGCGAATTTTTCTCATACCCTGCCGCAGCGCCTCATCAGTTGGCCACTTTTCGCCCTGGTTTAATCTGAGGTCGTCATCGTTATGATTGTGATGGTGTGTTGTGTCAGCATCTACCTCTGTTTGTGGGTGATGAGCATGATTGTTCACTGCGCAGGCTGTAGTTGAAAATATCAGGCCGCAGAACAGCAGGAGTAAGCCATAGCCGGATTGTTGCATTGATGTTGCCTTTTAAAAACGGTTAGTATGTGCAGACTGAGTATGCATTATTTTAATACATAATGTCAGCTCACTACCGGCTCCTGCCTCTCGCGAAATACCACACGTCCTGTGCATAAGCGTGTGTGTTCGAGTGCTTTGGCCTTCATAGATAAATGATCAATGCATGTTCTCGTTTATGGAAATGCCGGTATGCCTGGATCACTACCACCGGCAACCGCTTCCTTGTGCTGTTGTACCTTGCGTTTTATCAACTCGACCTTGTTCATGGGAACATCCGCCATTAACAGGATTTTTCCCTGGTTCATTGCCTGCTCAAACTCCTTGAGTCGCGTATTACGCGTGCTTGCGCCAATCATGCCAGCCGTCCATACGCCGAAACCTGCACCGAAGATAGTGCAACCTAGTACCACAACACCCATGGCTGAGCCAAGTTGTAGTGCATAAATTGCAAACAGACTGCCCAGCAAACCCGTTATGCCTCCAATTACCAGGCCGGTTTCAACGCCATGGACAATATCGCTTTTCTGTAGCAGGCTAGCTTCAGGCAGGTCATAGAGTTCTGTGCCTTCGCGGGCCATTACATGGATGTGCTGAGCTTCGATTCTGGCCAGTAACAGTTCATCTACAATGGCCCTGGTACTGTGTATATCGGGAAGTAGAAAATAGAGTCGTTTAATCATTTGCGTTCTCCTCGGTAGTGGGGCGAGTGCTCCAGGACTTTTCCGAATAGATAAACAAAGTATAGATCTCTGTGTCGCCTGTGGCAGTTTTTTAGACCAGTGGTCTGCCATTTCTGCTGTTCAGTAGTGGTTTGCCGATGTCTATCCCTGATATCCGCTAAATACCTTACATACTGTATATCTTTATTGCCGGCGTCCTGCCTACTGCGGAATACATAAAAAAGCCCGCATAAGCGGGCTTTATGATGTTGCATCGAGTTGTTTCAGGCAGACAGTGCAGACAGCAGGAACACTGAAGCACCAAGGAAAACAACCAGCATTACCAGGCCGATGGTGACGACCCAGGTGGAGTACACAAAACCTTCTTCTTCAGGAATATGCATGAAGATGGGTACGCCCACATAGAGCAGGTAGACAGCTGCAGCAATCGCCAGAAAACCCACTGCAACATTGATATAGAGCACAGGGTAGAGCGCAACGAAACCCAGTGCAAACAGTGGCAGGGATGTAAAAACCGCAAGTTCGGTACAGTGCAGTGGATTAGGGTTAACGTCGAATGTTTTGGCTAACCAGCAGATGGCATAACCCAGGCCATAGACGCCTATATTCAGCGATAAATAAAAGGCCAGCGCAACGATTACGCCTTTTTCCTGGGTCATAGTAAAGGGTGTGCCTATGCCCAGATCCCAGCCAAGGTGTACCGTAGCAATATAGCCGCAGATAGTTGGAATCAGCGCCAGAAAGGCAATGTGTAACATGATATCGGTAATTTTTGCCGGTGTTCTGTCGGCATCCTGGAGGCTCTGTTTGGGCTCGTAGAAGATGTGTGAGAAGTGTTTGACTAGCATGTGCTTTACCCCGCGTTAAAGGTTGTCTGCTAACTTAAACAACAAGTCGCTTCAACAGTAAGTTGTGTGAATGTTATATAAATAACCACTTTTTCTATGAGTTATTTATATTAAAACGTCGTCTCCCTCTACAAAAATGGTGGATAAAAATAACACTTGATGTTACTTATAACACATAAAACAAACACTTGTGAAGCAATAAGTTAAATATATACAGCAAAAATAGCAATAACAATAATTAATAGCTATAAAAATACATTATGATAATTTCCAGGTGGGCTCGTGGCGAGCATGGACCTGGTATTGGAGAGCAAAAGGTGACAGATAAACAGGGTAAACAGGACTCTCGTGGCGGTGTTGGCTGGTGGAATGTTGCAAAAAGCACCATTGCAGCAGCCTGTGGTATTCAGTCGAATGCAAATCGCGAGCGGGACTTCCAGCAGGGCAAACCACTGGCATTTATTATCGCCGGACTGGTTTTTGTGCTGGTATTTATACTGGGTATGATCGGACTGGTACAGCTGGTGCTTTCATTGTCAGGGCAGGGCGCTTAGTCCTTAGTCCTTAGTCCTTAGTCAAAAGACCAAAGACCAAAGACCAAAGACTATCAGGTATCGCAGTCGCTTTTAGCCAATACGTGATATTTTCAGCAGCTTATTAATCTCTTTTAATATGAGCTTGGGATCAAGGCCATCCACAAAGCGCATCATGATATTGCCATGAGGGTCCATCAGATATATTGCCGACTGTTGTGCGGGATTTTCCAGTTCTAACAGCTGTAATTTCTGTGATGGAATTTTTGCGCGATATACATGGGGGTGTTTTTCCTCAAGCAAGGCAATAAAGTCTGTTCGTGCTGTTGCGCTATGCAACACGGCGTGATCAACACGAGACTGGTTCTTGCCCAGCGCTATATTGATTTGACGCATATTGTATAAACTCTGCTCACATTGCTCAGGGCAGCTATCTGCGGTGATATAAAACATCCGCCAGGAAGATGTCAGGTCCTTGCGCGGAATTGGGTTGTCCAGTACATCGGTTAACTCAAGTGTCTCTATGTCTACAACAGGCGTGATCAATTCACCATAGGTATCAGGTTCGGGGCGGTCACCAAAAAAGAAATAGGCGTAGGCTGCAACCGCAGGCAGTATAAATGAGGCGAGTAATAACCAGAGTGTGGCATTACTTCGTTCTGGCGTATTGCTGTTGCTTGACATATTTATATCCCGTTATCGTTGCTATGAGTATGGTTCGAGATTCGTTTGCTGTTCACTGTAAGGTAAATTACCAGCAATGCAATACTCAGTGCAAACCACTGAAATGCATAGGCCTGGTGTTTTTCACTGTTCATATTGATTTTAATTGGCTGAATGGTAAATGCTGACTGCTGCGCCTGGCTGATCACCAGTATTACAGGCAGTAACTGGTAATTCATTTTATTCTGTAGTGCGTTTAAGTCAATCGATTGTACTATAGCTGGAAAGGTGGAATATGCCTGATGTTGTTCACCGAGACTGATGCCGGTATAGGGTTCGCTGTTCAAATAACCATCAAGTTGAATGGCGTCTTCGATAACTGGAATAGAGGGGAGTTGCTGGCGACTGGCCGTTCGCTTTACCCAGCCACGGTTTACCAGAATTGCACTATCCTGCGTTAATTTAAACGGCGTATACACGTGGTATCCTGCCTGCATGTTGTGAACCTGATTATCCAGCAACAGGCTGTGCCGGTTATCGTACTGGCCGTTAGCCCTGACGGGTTGATATAACCAGTCCACCTGATCGGCCTGTAAGTTTACATTATCAATCCTTATGGGGGGCTGTTGTGAGCGCATCTCTATGATTGATTGTAAATTGGCTTTATACTCGGCTCTGTCAAGTTGCCACAGACCCAGTGATATCATTATATAAAGCAAGACGGCGGTAACAAGGCTGGGTAACAACGATGGCCTGAAAATTATGCTGTTAATTTTTAAACCCTGCATAGGCTATATTTATAATAAAACTTTGAGGTTGAATTTGTGATTTTTAAAACGCTAGTTGTTATTCTGTTGCTCATCGTTATCCTGAGCCTGGG
>JBFFND010000020.1:0-13956 GCA_041563375.1 Gammaproteobacteria bacterium
AGTAAAACTGTCGCTAATCTGGTCGATTTCCGAGCCCTGATCCGATAATTTCAGGTTGACCTTCTTGCTGGTGTCGATGGCAAATTCGTCAATGATAGTGGCAACCGAATCCAGACCGTTCTGCACAGCATTCAACATGGGCTGCACAATATTGCCCTGGATAAAGTAATACACCGCCAACGCAAGGATCATCACCAGCAGGATAAAGACACTGGTGAACTCCAGCTCGCGGTGCTGTTCCAGCTGGTGAATCAGTGATATGCCGAGGAAAATCTGCGGCAGGGTAAAAGCGATAATCAGGCGTTTTTTGATGGAGTAGCTGTTAAATCGTTTAATTAGACTGTTCATTGAGTGTCAGCTTGTCGGGGTTGTGGAGAAAGACTAGAGAACAGCTTATAAAAATGCTGTAAGTCTATGATTATATTGTACTGTTATTAATAGCAGTTATTTATGAAAGGGCAAGATAACGGGGGAATTTAATGTGCAAAATAACGTATTTGTTAGCGTGGGTGTCCAGTTAACAGGGTTGATTTAAAAAGAAAACGCAAATGAACGCTAAGACCGCAAATAAACGCAATCAAAGCTTAGTGATTTGGGGTTAATTCGGGCCAGAGTTAATTAGTAATTCGTGGTCAGCAACAGAAGATGGGTGTCCAGTTTGCGACCGTGCAGGAGCACTTTGAACGTGCGAATGCACGGCCCGAAGGGTGGAGCACAGGATGTGCGGAATAAATAAACGCAAATATGTAGATGTTGATGTTCTGTAATGACCCAGATTGGGGTAAGGAATCAGCCTCGGCATAAATCGACACCGGATAAAGCCGTTGGAGTTACTGCGTCAGCTCAGACTACGAAATTACCATGTATTTATAAATTGGCGTTTATTCGCGTTCATTTGCGTTGTTCGCGTTTTCTTTTATTTCTGGTTTTTACGGGAAACCGGTGGATCCGCTCCTGCAGTGGCTTATTGCACACGACAGGGACGGATCTTGCTCAGATCTAACCAGTATTACGCATACCCGCAGCCACCGCGCTGATGGTGCGCAGCAGCGGGTTGAGCCACACGGTCTGCTCACTTTCGGTGGCCTGCTCGTCGCGGAAACGCTTGAGCATCAGGATCTGGATATGGCTCAGCGGATCCAGGTAAGGATCACGGCGTTTCAGTGATACCGCCAGTGCGGGGGTGTCAGCCAGCAGGCTGTCATTGCCGGTGATGGCCAGGATATTCTCAACGGTGCGCTTGTGCTCGTCGAAAATCATCCTGAACACCCGTTGCTCGGTGTCCTTGTTTTCACACAGATCGGAATATTCCTTGGCGGTGGACATATCCGCCTTGAGCAGTGCCATCTGGGTGTTGTTGAGCATGGCCTTGAAATAGGGCCAGTTGCGGTTCATTTCCTGCAATTGTTTGAGGTTGTCCTCATTGCCATCAATAAAGCTGCTCAGCGCGGTGCCTATGCCGTACCAGGCGGGCAGGGTTGTGCGCGACTGCGCCCAGCCAAACACCCAGGGAATCGCGCGAATCGATGCTTTGGAGCGATTCGCCTTGCGGTGTGAGGGACGCGAGCCGATATTCATCAGACCGATTTCAC
Source organism: Gammaproteobacteria bacterium (assembly GCA_041563375.1). Taxonomy (GTDB): domain Bacteria; phylum Pseudomonadota; class Gammaproteobacteria; order SZUA-229; family SZUA-229; genus SZUA-229. Next base: position 1,593 of record JBFFND010000020.1, read on the forward strand.
TCACCGGGGTGGTCTCATAGAAATAATCCAGGAAACCTTCGGTGTTATCGGTGAGCTGGCGGTAGCTGGCCTCACCAAAGCGGGTCAGGGTCTGCATGGTTTTCAGGTAGTTCTCTTTGGCAGCCGGCTTCTGGTGGGTTACCACCGAGCGGCTGGCCTTCATCAGGCCTGACACGCCCATAGTCAGCTCGTAAATCGCGGTTTCCATATTGCTGTATTTATAGGACAGCACTTCACCCTGCTCGGTAAACTTGATCTGGCCGTGCACAGTGCCTTCCGGCTGCGACAGGATGGAATCGTGGGTTGGCCCGCCGCCGCGACCGATAGTGCCGCCGCGACCATGGAACAGGCGACAGTCGATATCGAACTGATCGGTGAGGCGAATCACCTTCTGCTGCGCATCATAGAGGTTCCAGGAAGAAGCCATAATGCCGCCGTCCTTGCAGGAATCGGAGTAACCCAGCATGGCCTCCTGCAGATTGCCCGAGGCCTTCAGCAGGCGGTTGTAAACCGGGTTTTCAAACAACGCCTTGAGCACATATTCAATATGCTCCAGATCCTCGATGGTTTCAAACAGCGGTGAAATGCGAATCTGGCAGAAGGTTTCTCCCTGCTCATCACATCCCGCCAGCCCAGCCAGCGAGGCCAGCCACATCACTTCCAGCACATGGCTGGCGGCATGGGTCATGGAAATCACATAATTGCCGAAGGCGCGGGGTGAAATCTCGTCGCGCATATTGGCCATCAGCTCGAACACATCCAGGGTTTCGCGGTTTAGTTCATCCAGTTGCTTGCGGTTGAGCTCAAGCTGTGGCGGGTTGTCGATCTGCTCTGACAGCAGTTTCTGCCGGGCGTTTTCATCCAGCGAGTGGTAATCCGGGGCACCGGCAATCTGCTTCATGATATCCGCTACTGCATCGGTGTGGCGGGTCGACTCCTGGCGGATATCCAGCTTGAGCAGGAAGAAGCCGAAGGTTTCAGCGACGCGAATCAGGTCTTTCAGGCTGCCATTGGCAATGTTTTCATCACCGTGGCTGTAGAGTGAACTTTTGATCAGCTGCAGGTCGTTAATAAACTCCTGCTCTGACGGGTAGGCGTGAATAAAGCCTTCATCACTCTCATTGGCCAGTCGTGCATTCACCTGGGCCAGATTCTGTTGCAGTCGGTAATGCATAAACGACAGCTTGCGACGGTAGGGTGCATTGCTGAAGGCATTGGGTGATGCGGCATAGACTTCAAAGCGGATGTTTTCGTCCTGCTCCAGGCTCTTCATAAAGGAGTCACTGGGGGTGCACAACTCAATCGAGTGGGTGAGCTGCTTGTTCAGCTCGATCACGCGGTAAGAGTATTCCTGCAAAATCACCTGGGTCTGCATGCGCAGCGCCATGGCGGTGGTTTCCGGCTTTACAAAAGGGTTACCGTCGCGGTCGCCGCCAATCCAGGAGCCGAAGCGTAAAAAGCTGGGCACAGTGATGCTGCTGTTGGGGTAATGCTTGTCGATCTTGCGTTCAAGGTTACGGTAGATGTGCGGCACCGTATTGAACAGGCTGGTACGGAAGTAGTACAGGCCATTCTTGATTTCATCACGCACCTGGGGCTTGTGCTCGCGCACTTCATTGGTGCGCCACAGTTGCTGGATTTCGGTTTCCAGCTCTTCGGTCAGTTCTTCACGCTGTGCCTTGCCGTAACGGATATCGTTGAGCTTGTCGTTGATCAGGAAAATACGGCGCAGTGCATTCATTATGCTGCGGCGCTTGGATTCGGTGGGATGGGCGGTAAATACGGGAATATAGGCCAGGTGATCCAGCAGGTCCTGCAGTTGCATGGCATCAATCCCATCCAGGCGAAATTCTTCCAGGGTGTGGTCGAAGGAGCCCAGCCACAGTGATTTGCCATTAAACACCTGCTCGCGACGCTGCAGGTGCTGGTAGTCTTCCTCGGCGATATTGATCAGGCTGAAGTAGATGCTGAAAGCACGTACCACCTGGGTGAGGGTGTCCGCATCCAGGGTTTCAATGAACTTCATTAACTGCGCGCGTTTTTTCGGGTTATCCGCCTTGCGCAGGCTGATATAGCCCTTGCGCAGCTTTTCCACGGCGTCATACACATGGCTGCCAGCCAGCTTTTTAATCACATTGCCCAGTAAATTACCGAACAGTTTGACGCGTGCGCGTAGTTTTTTATCGTTTGGTTGAATCGGCTTTTTAGCGGTACTGCCCATTTGTCTATTCACCGGAAGTTTGCTGAGGCGCGGTATTATACATGAAACCACAACGCCCCGCTAAGCTGGCGCGGCATAATTATTCATCGTGGCCTTTACTTGATATAAGTCGTTAATTTTGTTCTAAGTGATTGATAAAAATGACGAATAAACATACTCTTGAAAGCAGGTAACGTCCGCGAAAGCCGCCTAATGCAATTAAAATGGATAATAAATGAGTAAGTTGACCGAATCTGCCGAATGGCAGGCATTGAGTGCACACCTGGAAGACATCCGGCATGTGCATATGCGCGACCTGTTTCGCGACAACCCGCAACGCTTTGAACAGTTCTCTGTGCGCCTTGGCGACCTCCTGCTGGATTACTCTAAAAACCGTATCACCGAGACCACCATGCAGCGGTTGATGGATCTGGCGCGTTTTGCCCAGGTGGAAGAGCAGCGTGATCGCATGTATACGGGGGAAAAAATCAACTGCACCGAATACCGCCCGGCACTGCATATTGCGCTGCGTAACCGTGCCAATACGCCAATTCTGGTGGATGGCGAAGACGTGATGCCAAAAGTGAATGAGGTGCTGGCGAAAATGCGCACGTTTTCCGAGCAGGTGCGCACAGGCCAGTGGCGGGGCTATAACGGCCAGCGTATTACCGATATCGTTAATATCGGCATTGGTGGCTCCGACCTCGGCCCCCATGTGGTGTGCGAGTCGATGAAGCCATTTGCGCAACGCGGCCTCAAGGCGCATTTTGTCTCCAATGCGGATGCCACCCATCTGGTGGAAACCCTCAAACTGGTGCAGCCGGAAACCACCCTGTTTATTGTTTCATCCAAATCCTTTACCACCCAGGAAACCATGCTGAATGCGCACAGTGCGCGTAACTGGTTCGTGAATCTGGTGGGCATGGAATCGGCGGTGGCCAAACACTTTGTGGCAGTGAGCACCAACCATGAGGCGACATCGGCATTTGGTATTGATCCCGATAACGTGTTCGAGTTCTGGGACTGGGTCGGTGGTCGTTATTCGCTGTGGTCGGCTATCGGCCTGCCAATTGCGATCTACCTGGGCATGGATCACTTCGAAGACCTGCTGGAAGGTGCCCATGAAATGGATCGGCACTTTGCCGAAGCGCCGCTGGAACAGAATATGCCGGTGATTCTGGCGATGCTGGGCATCTGGTACAACAACTTCTTCGATGCGCAAAGTCACGCGATTATGCCCTATAGCCAGTACCTGGAGCGTCTGCCGGCCTTCCTGCAGCAACTGGATATGGAGAGTAACGGCAAAACCATCGACCGTGAAAGTCACCGGGTCAATTACCTGACCGGGCCGATTATCTGGGGTCAGTCCGGCACCAATGGCCAGCATGCATTTTTCCAGCTACTGCATCAGGGCACCAAGCCAGTACCGGCGGATTTCCTGATTCCTGCCTTGAGCCAGAACCCGCTGGGTCTGCATCATCGTGTGCTGTTTTCCAATTGCCTGGCACAGACCAAGGCACTGATGCTGGGCAAGACTTATAGCGAAGCGGTGGAGGAAATGAAGGCCGCGGGCAAGAGTGATCTGGAGATCGAGGAAGTGATTGAGCACAAGGTGTTCGAGGGCAACAAGCCCACCAATACCATTATATTTGAGCGTCTCACCCCCAGAACCCTGGGTGCGATCATGGCAATGTATGAGCATAAGGTGTTTGTGCAGGGCGTGGTGTGGAATATCAATTCCTTCGATCAGTGGGGCGTCGAATATGGCAAGGTACTGGCCGGGCAGATACAGCAGGATCTGTCGCATCGCGAACAGGCCACACACCATGACTCATCCACCAATGGCCTGATCAATTACCGTAAGGATGTGTATTTCAAGGATGTTGAAGCGAAGAAGATTGACTGAGTAATTAGCGGGCTATTGCGCCTGCAGTTCCCGTAGCGCCCAGTCGATATGCTCCTGCACCATCTCGTTTACACCGCCCCGCTTGTCTTTAAGCGCCTGTATCAACTGTTGCCGATGGCTCTCATCCTTCGGCGGTATATTGCCAATTGCCACCGCAATATTGCGCAGCCATTGCATATAACCGATGCGGCGAATGGCGGAGCCGGCCATCTTCTGTAAGAACTCGTGTTCGTTCCAGCTGAATAACTGCAGCAAATCGGGGGCATCCAGACCGTGGCGTACTTCGAAATCTTTTTCATCGGATGGGCTGGAAAAGCGGTTCCATGGACACACCAGCTGGCAGTCGTCACAACCGTAAATGTGGTTGCCGATGGCCTTGCGAAACTCGACCGGAATCGCGGATTTAAGCTCGATGGTGAGATAGGAAATACAGCGTCGCGCATCCAGCTGGTAGGGGGCAACTATGGCCCGGGTGGGGCAGATATCGATGCAGGCCTGGCAGGTACCGCAGTGGTTTTCAGTTGGGGACTCATTTACTGGCAGTGGCAGATCGGTATAGATTTCACCGAGAAAAAACCACGACCCCTCAGATTGATTAATCAGGTTGGTGTGTTTGCCAATCCAGCCTAGGCCGGCTTTTTCGGCCAGTGCTTTTTCCAGTACCGGTGCGCTGTCGGTGAATACCCGGTAGCCAAACGCGCCAATTTCGGCCTGCATTTTATCCACCAGTTTCTGCAGTCGCTTGCGAATCAGCTTGTGATAGTCGCGGCCGGTGGCATAGCGGGAAATCAGGCCCAGTTCGGGGTTGCTCAATACGGATTTGATGGGCGCGGATTCGGGTGGGAAATAATCCATACGCAGTGAAATCACACTGAGCGTGCCCGGCTCCAGCTCCGCCGGTCGACTGCGCCGGGTGCCATGGCGCAGCATATAGTCCATTTCGCCGTGGTAGCCTTTCTCCAGCCAGTTGAGCAGGTGGCTTTCTGCCGCATCAAGCTGAATATCACTGATCGCCAGCTGCTGAAAGCCCAGTTCCGCAGCCCATTGCTGTAGCTGCTGGGTTAACTGTTGGCGGTTGATTTGTGGCATGGCGGGTTGGTCCCGGTTGGCTCTCGTTGACCCTTTATAGCTCGGTTAATCAGGGGCTGGCCAGGCCAGGTTGCTGCCAGCCTGCTTCTGGGGGCAATCAGGAGAGATTTAACTTGGCTTTCTTTTCTCGTACTTTTACGACAAATTCAATAAAAAAGGCGCCCAGGATGCCAATAAATAGACCAGCAAAAGCAGCAACCATTACAATCAGTTTACGACTGGTGCCGCTGGGTGTTAGAGATTTCATCGGTTGTGAAATGACCTTTGTGCCACGTAAATTGGCCAGTTGTGACAGGTAACTGTCGATTTTATCCTGCAGGCTATTCTTCTCTGCCAGATTTTCAGAGCTGTTGCCCATGCTGTTAAGACGATTAGTAGCCTGGGTCAGCTGTAGCTCCAGGGTCGACTTAATGGTATTAAACAGCTCATTATGCTCATGCAAGATGTACTGGGTGATGCTTTTAATAAAGCCATGAACTAGTTCAGACTGGTCTTCGGTTGCGTTCATGCTGAGGGTAATAATAGAGCTGTTATTAGGGTTGCCAGCCTTGATTTGGTATGCTGTTTTGTCCTCAGGGGTTTTCTGTTGGTGTTGATAGAGTGTTTTGGGGATAAAACTGTAGTCTACTTTGGCCAGCAGGGATGAAGGGGATTCTATGGGTTTCATGTTGCCATCAACCATCTGGGTGCCAATTTCAATTGCGCTGCGATAGGTGTATGTCTTTTCGGTCGTGAGCGCAATTTTGATGCCGGCAGCAATAAATAACCCCAGTACGACGATAATAACTGTTTTGCGGCGCACCACTATCAGTGCCAGGTCTACCAGGCTGATTTCATTGTCATGAGTGGCAAAGGCTTCCTGGATATAAACCGTTTTTAGCGGCTGTAATTCGTTATCTTTCATAGGCTCAAGATTAAATTTTCGTTAATTGTGGGATTCTAGATGCGTTTTCTAATGATCGGAAATGTAGCATAAACACTCACATAAATGAGTAATAAAAATCATTTAAATCACCCATTAAGCCACTCAATGACTTGATTCCCGAGCGGGTATTTGGTGATATACGCGGCCTCAGCATTTGCTGAAAATGTCATTTGAGTGCTCCGATGTCCAGTTTTCAATGGCAGGGGGCGCACTGACAGTGCAAAATAGCTCGCTTAAACACATCCAAGGTCTGAATTATGAAAGTACGTACTCGCTTCGCCCCCAGTCCCACCGGCTACCTGCATATTGGTGGAGCGCGCACGGCACTGTTTTCCTGGTTGTATGCGAAAAAAATGGGCGGTGAGTTTATTCTGCGCATAGAAGACACAGATCGCGAACGCTCGACCCAGGACGCGGTGGATGCAATTACCGATGGCATGGAATGGCTGGGGCTGGAGCATGATGAGGGACCGTATTACCAGACCCAGCGCTATGATCGCTACAAAGAAGTGATTCAGCAGCTGCTGGATCAGGGCGACGCCTATTACTGTAACTGTTCCAGGGAACGGCTGGATGCCATGCGTGAAGAGCAGATGGCCAACAAGCAGAAGCCGAAATACGATGGCTGCTGTCGGGACAAGGGCCTGAAGGCAGCGGACGATACCGTGGTGCGTTTTAAAAACCCGCTGGACGGTGAGGTGGTGATTAATGATCATGTGCGTGGCCGGGTGGTGGTGAGTAATCAGCAGCTGGATGACCTGATTATCGAGCGCTCTGATGGTAACCCGACCTATAACCTGACCGTGGTGGTGGATGACTGGGATATGCAGATCAGCCATGTGATACGTGGAGATGATCACCTGAATAATACCCCACGTCAGATAAATATCCTCACGGCGCTGGGGGCTCACATCCCGGAATATGCGCATATCCCGATGATTAACGGGCCGGATGGCAAGAAACTGTCGAAGCGCCACGGTGCGGTTAGTGTGATGCAGTACCATGAGGAAGGCTATTTAACCGAGGCGATGATCAATTACCTGGTGCGCCTGGGCTGGTCATATGGCGACCAGGAGATATTTACACTGGATGAAATGATCGAGAAGTTCGATATCAAGGACATTAACAAGTCTTCTTCCAGTCTGAATGTCGAGAAGCTGCAGTGGCTCAACCAGCAGTATATGATCAAGCTGGATCCGATTTATGTAGCAGAGCAGCTGGCATTTTATATGCTGGAGCATGGCATCAATATAGAAAACGGCCCCAAGCTCACGGATGTGGTTGAACAGCTAAGGGAGCGCTGTAAAACACTGGTTGAAATGGTGGAAAGCAGCCGTTTCTTCTACGAAGACTTCAGCGAATACGATGCCAAAGCAGCGAAAAAACAGTTTAAGGCGGACACTGCAATGGTGCTGGCAGAGCTGAAGCAGCAGTTTACCGCACTCGACGACTGGCGAGCCGGTGCTATTCATGGTGTTGTGGAGGCTACGGTTGAAAAACTCGGGGTAGGCTTTGGCAAGGTAGGGCAGCCGTTGCGGCTGGCCGTGACCGGAACCGGTAATTCACCCTCGATTGATATTACCCTGGAGCTGTTAGGTAAAGAAAAAACTCTGGCCAGGCTGGATCAGGCAGTTGATTTTATAACCAGGCAACAGGCAGACGAGTAGTTGATCACGAAAATGCAGAAAAATGGCAGCTAAATACCTAATAACACTCGACTTTATGCTCTATTGCCGATAGAATCGCCTTTCAATTTGGGGCTATAGCTCAGCTGGGAGAGCGCAACACTGGCAGTGTTGAGGTCGGCGGTTCGATCCCGCCTAGCTCCACCAAATTTCACTATGTGAGTTTGCTATTATAATAGTCTATGAATTCGTGTGAATATTAAAAAGCTTATCCCTAAAAAGGTAAAAACCTTTCTCAAAAACAACTTTAGAGTTGGCCCATACCCTAACTGGAAATCTATTCTCAAAAAAGATCAATCTGAGTGGGTACAAAAATTAAAAGAAGCTAAAAAAGGTTCCCGAATACTTTTTGCAACCAGTACAGGTGGGCATCGTAGTGGCAACATTACTGAAAGTGCGTTAGCTGCTGCATTGGTTCAGCGTGGCGTCGAAACAGACGTGTTGCTTTGTGATCATGCTCTGTCTGGTTGTGTTCTATCTGAATATCAATATGTAAAAGCTGATAATATAAAAAAATTCATCACTGATGGGCCTGCTGGCGTCGGTTTGTGTGAAGGATGTTTTGCTAGTGCAAATAGAATGTTTATAGATCTTGGTATAAATGTTCATTATTACAGTAAACTTGTTGATGCTGAGAAAAAGCAGGAAGCTTTAAGAATATCAAAAGAAGTAGCTTATACTGAAATTAAATCTTATCAGTATGGAAAATACGATATTGGCGAACACGCTTTGGCCGGAGCTTTACGGTTTCTGTGTATTGGTGACCTGGATGGACAGGATTATGCAGAAGAAATACTTAGAAGTTATTTTCATGCATCGTTAATCACGATGTTTGCGATTGAAAAACTAATACAGACATATAATTACGATTCTATTGTGTTTTTTCATGGTATTTATGTGCCTCACGGGGTTATAGGTGAGGTGGCCAGGAAAAACAATGTCCATGTTGTTAACTGGAATACTGCATATAGGCAAAAAAGATTTATATTTACGCATGATGATACCTACCATCAGACGTTACAGTATGAGCCAGTTTCAAACTGGGAAGACATGGGGTGGAATAAAGAGCTTGAAGATCAAATTGTTTCGTATTTAGATAGCCGGGAAAGTGGCTCAAGAGACTGGCAGCAATTTAACGAGAATGCGGATCCTTCATTAGAATTAGCAGTAAAAGAAATAGGTATAGATTTTACTAAACCAACCATAGGGCTTTTGCCAAATGTGGTTTGGGATGCGCAATTGCATTATAAATCTAATTCATTTAAAAATTTGATTGAATGGACAATTCAGAGTATCGAGTACTTTGTCAAGCGACCAGATCTACAATTATTGATACGCGTACATCCTGCAGAAATAAAGCGTTACAGTAAATCAAGGCAACCACTAATAAAAGAAATTGAGAAATTTTTCCCCGAGTTGCCATCCAATATTTTTATTGTACCCCCGGAAAGCAAAATAAGTACTTACACCGTGATGGATCAATGCAATGCAGTGCTTATTTATGGAACTAAAACAGGGGTTGAATTGACTTCCAGAGGGATTCCTGTTGTTGTTGCTGGGGAAGCCTGGATTAGAAATAAAGGCTTTACCTACGACGCAACAACGCCTGATGAGTACTTTAAAATTCTAGATCAACTGCCGTTCGAAAGCAGGATGAGCGCGGAGGAAGTGACCAGGGCTAGAAAATTCGCATACCATTTTTTCTATCGACGTGGTATTTACTTGCCATTTATGGAAAAAAGCAAGGATTCGATGACGTTCTCGCTGGGTATTGATAATGTTGATGATCTCTTGCCTGGTAAAAGCGTGGGGCTTGATGTGATATGTGATGGCATTATGAAGAAAAAGCCCTTTATATATCCCGCCGAACAACAGTTAGAAGAAGATATTTGATTTATAGCAGTTAATGCAAAGCTATAATTGTCTAGATAATCTTAAGGAAATTCGTATGCTAGCTTTGCATATAAATCAGGTTATATAAATGATTACTATATTTTTTAGCCCCAAACCCTTCACCGATCCTCAAATAAATATTGCGCAACGAAATGCTATCATGAGCTGGAAAAAGCTAGGCGATGATGTGCAAATTATTCTATTTGGCAATGAAAGCGGAGCGCGTGAAGTAGCAGAAGAGCTATCAATTTCATTTGTACCTGAAGTGCCATGTAATAAAGAAGGGTTGCCTAAGGTAAATGATATGTTTGCGCTTGCTGAGTCAATGTCGCCATATGAATTGCTGATGTATATAAACTCAGATATTGTCTTGTTGAGTGACTTTAGGAATGTTGTAAAAGATGTTTTATTGAGGATGGCGGATAAACCATTTCTTATGGTCGGTCAAAGACATGATTATGATCTGGATCGAAAGATTGACTTCGAAGATGATCAATGGGAAAAAAATCTCAGAGAAGATGTGTTGCAGCATGGAAATCTGCGTGGTCCAGGTGCTATAGATTATTTTTGCTTTAAGAAAGGTATGTGGCCTTCGGATATGCCTCCATTTGTCATTGGCAGAGTTCAGTTTGATAACTGGCTGATCTATTGTGCTCGCTATATGGGTGTCGATGTAATTGATGCGTCGTTAACAGTTGTCGCAGTACATCAAAATCATGAGCAGAAAGAAGGTTATTATTTTAAAAGAAGACAAAGTCCAGAGGCCTTGGAGCAAATGAGATTGACTTCAAAAATGAAGCACAATTTTCTTATTTCAGATGCGAATTTGATTTATACACCTGAAGGCTTTACTCGTCCAAAATTAACTCTTTCTCTAATAAAGAGATTTCTTTTAACAGGTAGTTCATTGTATCCGAGGTTTTCTTTTGTTTTTGATTTTATTCAATATGTGGCGTCAGCTCTTTATCGAGTTTTAAGGGTTAGATAAAATTTGTTTTATCCTATCTTGTGTGTGGATTAAAAAATATTTGAATGATGAAAAAAAGATTTTCAGAATTAGATTCGCTGAGAGGGGTTGCTGCGTTAATGGTGGTTTTATATCACTATTCGACGTGGTATGTGCAGTCAAAAGGCTATTCAGTTACACCCCCCTTATTTAGTTTTGAAGCAGGCAAATTTGGTGTGTATTTGTTCTTTATTATCAGTGGGTTTGTAATATTTTTGACATTGAAAAAAACTAATCATGTTATGGATTTTGCTGTATCCAGATTTGCACGGTTGTACCCCGCATATTGGGTGGCGGTTGTGCTTATTTTTTCGATGGTTTATGTTTTTTCCTTGCCTGGAAGGGAGGTAAGTCTAGAATCCGCTTTGTTTAATATGACAATGTTGCAAGGCTGGGTTGGAGTAAGGAATGTAGATGGTGTGTTCTGGACATTGGCTATGGAGTTGGTCTTCTATTTAATTGTAGCGACTCTGTATTATTTAAGATTGCTAGATAAAATTAGTGCTGTTTCTCTGGGTTGGCTATTGCTTATATTTCTTAGCCGATACATCTCTTTAAATTACAATGTTGAAATTAATGAATATTTAAAGCTTTTTATGCTTCTTGAGTATGGAAGCTTATTTATTATGGGTATTATGTTTTATAAAATAATGGAAGAAAAGTGTTTGAGTGCTTACTTTGTAGCTAGTGTTGCTCTAAGTATCGATATGTATGTTCGTCCTGAGTCATCCCTGTTTGTGTTCTTTTGTTTTGTGGCCTTTCTTCTTTTTGTTTATCAGAAACTATTTTTTCTAAAATTGTCACCGTTAATATTTTTGGGGTCAATATCTTATAGTCTGTATCTTGTGCATCAGAATATAGGTTACATAGTCATACATTCCCTTGAAAAGTTTCAGCTGGCTAATGCGGTAACAGTAATATTAATACCTTTGTTCGTTTCTATATTATTGGCGACGTTGATAACTTTTTATATTGAAAAGCCATCACTTATATATATTAAAAATAAATGGGTTGAAAGTAAGGTTCGAAAAAAAATCATATGTATTTAAGGTATTTTAATGATTAAGGTGAGTGTTATGAATATAGTCGCTGTAATCCCTGCAAGAGGTGGTTCGAAAGGTATACCGCTTAAGAATTTACAACCTGTGCAAGATAAGCCCCTGATTGTTCATACAATTGAGCATGCACAAAGTTCTCAACTGATTAATAGAGTGGTTGTCAATACTGATCACAGTGAGATTGCAAGTGTGGCAAAAAACTGTGGTGCTGAAGTTTTGTCCAGGCCTAAGGAGATGGGTAGTGATACCAGCGAAGTTGACCCCTTGTTAATGTGGACTGTAAATAAAATAGAAGAAATTGATTCGGCTCGTGTAGATATTATTGTTCTGTTATACCCGACAGCGCCACTAAGAAGGGTGTCGGCGATCGATGAGGCAATTAATATGGTTGTTAGCGAAGGGTTTGACAGTGTTCTGTCGCTCTACCGTGATGAAACATATTTGTGGAGGGTAAACGATGGTGTGGTCGAACCTACAAATTACATACCTGCTGAGCGTGCACCACGCCAACTAGAGGGCTGGAACCAGTGGGCAGAAAACAAAGCTTTGTATGTTATGAAGCGTGATCTGCTTATGGAAAGCGGTTGCAGGTTAGGTGGCAG
>JBFFND010000021.1:0-13949 GCA_041563375.1 Gammaproteobacteria bacterium
AACGGGTACAGCAAATTTTCCAGCAACAGTATGCCAGCCAGCAAAAAGCCTTTGATGGCCTGATCAATATCAACCTGCATAAAAATGGCAACCAGGTGATACTGGAAACCAACGGCATACCAATAAATGATGAAAATGGTAATTTGCAGGGTTACCGTGGCATTGATCGTGACATTACCCAACGGGTTAAAATTGATCAGCAGCTGTTGCGCGCCAAACATGAAGCGGAATACGCCAATCATGCCAAATCCGAATTCCTCTCTCATATGAGTCATGAATTACGCACGCCGCTGAATTCCATACTCGGTTTCGCACAGATTCTTGAAATGAATGCGCATAAATTCGATCAGCAGCATCAGCAGAATATCCAGGAAATTCTTAATGCCGGTGACCACCTGCTAAACCTGATTAACGACGTGCTGGATCTGGCTAAAATTGAATCTGGTCGACTCGATATGAACATTGAGTCGGTGGATATTTGCATGTTGATCAAGCAGTGCCTGTCACTGATCAATGGCCAGGCCCGTCGCCGCGGTATTGAGCTGACTGGATGCAACCCGCAGGACACATTCTCCTGCCACAGCTTTCATGTCATCGCCGATCTAATCCGCCTGAAGCAGGTGTTTCTCAATATTCTTTCCAATGCTGTGAAATACAACCGTGACAATGGTCGCATCAGTATCAGCCTGGAGCCTGTTGAACAACAACGTCTGCGTATTCATTTTGCCGATACCGGCCATGGTTTGAACGCGGATGAGATTAGCCAGCTGTTTACCCCCTACAACCGGCTCAAGGCGAATAACAAAATTGAAGGTGCTGGCATCGGGCTGGTAATTACCCGACAGTTGATTGAACTGATGGGTGGCGAACTCAGCATTGAAAGCCAGTCCGGTGAGGGCAGTGTGTTTTCGGTAACGCTGGATCTGGCAACGGACGGGTAACCGATCAGGGCTGCCCCTGCTTGTTATAAGCCCGTAACAGGCATTGCCAGTCATCTTCCGTAAAATAAAACGAGGATCGTGCAACCTGCATCATGCCCTGCTGCTTTTTCAACGAACGCTGCAGACGCTGTAAATTCTGCTGCTTCCATGCCGCCGGCTGGTCCCTATCCTGTTCTGTCTGCGGACGGATTTCTCCCTTGTCGAAATCAATCAGGTACACCCGCTGCTGACGATCCAGCAAGATATTGCTGGCATTCAGATCGTCGTGGTATACGTCGAGGTTATGAAAGCGACGAATACAGCGACCCAGCCTGGCCCAGATGTCTTTTTCCAGCGGCTGTTTGACCAGCCGCTGTTGCAGTGTCTGCACATCGGCGATGCGCCTGAGCAGAATGTGCGCCCGGTAAAAGGGCGAGAAGCGGCCTGGCCAGCGGCAGATAGATGCGGCCACCGGTTGAGGCACCGGCAAACCCAGCTGGTAGAGTGTGTGTAGTAGCCGCCATTCTCGAAACGCACGACTCTGCTCTGCGTTCCAGCCAAGGTAGGTCTGGCGGTTAATCTTCGCCAGCAGTCCGCCCCGCTGATAGGCGCGCAAAACCGCCGACAACCCCTCCAGCTCAATAAACCAGGCCTTGCCCCGACCACCGGCGGTAATCAGCTGGTAGTCCAGCGCATGGGAAAAAATTTCCTGCTGCAGAAAAGCTGCTGCCGGGTGGCGGAGCAGCCCAGCATCGTATAGCAACTGGCAATGACTGTCAGATTGCTGTTCGATGGGCTGCCCGTGTTGCGTGGATGTACTCAATAATCCGACCCCATATTTATACCGCCGCGAATAAACCGATACCTGAAATCCCGGCTGGCTGGCGCACTGATTTGCGTCATGCTTTCACATCTGCCCTGTTGTGAATAATTTTCCGCAATTATGCCCTGTTTATGCCCATTAAACTGCCCGAATTGGTGCAGCAAGTGACAAGTTATGCACAGAGACTGTGCCAGCACAGCCTCGCGTATTTTAGCCATTTCTTATAGACTAAATTTGTCAAGCGCTTTATAGGGAATTATTAAGTGATTGATTTAAATACGAGTTTTTCAAATGGTTATTTTTTAAACAATTTAGCAACAATTCCGTAATAACTCCATTTCAGCAATGATTTTGCTTTTCTTCCACAAAGTTATCCACAGCTTTTGTGGATAACCCCCTGATCACAATGGACAGGCTGAATTCATGGGTATTTTGCCCGATTCGGCGGCGAAATATAAGCCGCCAGACGGATTGCCGAGCTGAGCTGCAGGATACAGGATTGACCGCGTACGCGCCGCTCAATTCGCTGCCGCAACACAGCCGACTCCGGCACCCGGATGCTGATTCGCTCCCGTCATTTTTTCATGCTTAAATGGCAGGCTAAATGAGCTGGCTGCGATGTTTTTACTCAAAGCGCTGTGAGTCTGTTTATACTCAGCGTATACCCGGCATCATGAAGTGCCCGCCAGTTATTCAACCACACACAAAAACGACAACACCATGCATATACCACCCCTGAGCCCACTGCAGCTGAAACAGCTGTTTATCGATAAAGTCTGGAACACCGCTGAAGTCCAGTTCAGCGTCGGCCAGGTTCGACTGGTGAACGCACTGCGCATTACCCATCTGGTAATCCGTGATTTTCTCCAGGGCATGATCACCCTGCGTGCCATGGGGCTGGTATACACCACCATTCTGGCACTGGTGCCTCTGCTGGCAGTGAGTTTTTCGGTGCTCAAGGGCTTTGGCGTACACAACCAGGTGGAACCACTACTGATGAACCTGTTTCTACCCATGGGTGACAAGGGGATTGAGCTGGCGGAAGTGATTATCAAGTTTGTTGATAATACCAAGGCCGGGGTACTGGGTTCTCTCGGCCTGCTGTTACTGATCTACACCGTGGTCTCGCTATTACAGAAAATAGAACAGGCGTTTAACGCCATCTGGCATGTCTCACAGAACCGCTCACTGGGACAGCGCTTCAGTAATTATATCGCGGTGGTACTGGTTGGGCCGGTGCTGCTGTTTTCCGCACTCGGTATCAGCGCCTCGGTCAGCAATATAGGGCTGATTCAGGATGCGATGCAGATCGAGTCGGTGAGTGTGCTGGTTAAACTGCTGGGCTCACTGCTGCCCACCCTGCTGATTATCGGCGCCTTCACCTTTGTGTATATTTTTGTGCCCAATACACGGGTCAAACTCAGTTCGGCGATCATCGGCGCGATTGTCGCCGGCCTGTTATGGGAGGCCAGCAGCTGGGTGTTCACCGCCTTTGTCGCCGGCTCCACCAAGTACACCGCCATCTACTCCGCTTTTGCCTCGGCGATTATCTTTTTTATCTGGCTGTATATTAACTGGGTGATTCTACTGATTGGTGCCAATGTCGCGTTTTATCACCAGAACCCGGCGCGACGTATTCTCAGTGCAGAAAGGATTACTCTCAGCAATCGCCTCAAGGAAAACATCGCGCTGAACATCATGCTGCTGGTGGCGCGACATTATCACCAGCATAAACCGGCCTGGTCAGTTGAGGCACTGGCACATCAGATACACATTGATGCCGACGTCTGCCACAGCATTATTCTGCAGTTGTGCAATAAGGAGCTACTTAAGGAAACCGCTGACACACCACCACGCTACCTGCCCGCCTATGATATCGAGACATTGTCGCTGTACGATATTATTGAGGCGGTGCGCGCCGCCGAGGAGAACAGTCTGTTGTCACTCGACAGCATCCACACCGAGTCACCGATTCAGCAGATCGATGAGGCAATGAACCAGGCACTGGCGCACTGCCTGCACGGCCAGTCACTTAAGGATCTTGCGCTGGCTGATGAGGGTCTGGCGGATCAGCCTGCTACTGGACAGGCCGCAGATCCGGCAAAGACCTGATTGAAACCCGCGACAACAGGCTTCTAGTCGGCGTCGTAACCCAGGTTCGGCGCCAGCCAGCGTTCCGCTTCCGCCAGGCTCATGCCCTTGCGTTTTGCATAATCCGCCACCTGGTCACGATTGATTTTCGCCACCGCATAGTAACGCGACTCGGGGTTACTGAAGTACCAGCCACTGACCGAGGCCGCCGGCATCATCGCAAAACTTTCGGTAATGCTGATACCGGCATTTTTATCTGCTTCAATCAAATCCCACAGCTTGGCTTTTTCGGTGTGATCGGGACAGGCGGGGTAACCCGGCGCCGGACGTATGCCACGGTATTTTTCGGCAATCAGCTGATCCTTGTCCAGCGCCTCATCCCTGGCATAGGCCCAGAACTCGGTGCGCATTCGATGGTGCATCAACTCGGCAAAGGCTTCTGCCAGGCGATCCGCCAGTACCTTGAGCATAATCGAATTGTAGTCATCATGATCCGCTTCAAAGCGCTTTACATGCTCATCGATGCCCACCCCGGTGGTGACCGCAAAGGCACCGATATGGTCTGCCAGTTTTGTTTCTTTGGGCGCAATAAAATCGCTTAAACAATAGTTGGGACGGCCCGGTGGCTGGCGGGTTTGCTGGCGCAGGAAGTTAAGTGTGGTCAGCACCTGGTCACGGTTTTCATCCGTGTAAACTTCCACATCGTCATCATTCACCGAGTTAGCGGGGAACAGTCCGATCACCGCTTTCGCCTGCAACCATTTCTCGCTGATAATTTTATCCAGCATCGACTGGGCATCGTTAAACAGTTTAGTGGCTTCTTCACCCTTCTCTGCATCGTCAAGAATTTTCGGATAGCGCCCTTTCAGTTCCCAGGCAAAGAAGAACGGCGTCCAGTCGATGTACTCGCGGATTTCCTCCAGCGGATAATCATCGAACACCTTCACACCGCTGAATGCCGGGGTGCCGATGTCGCTGTTGTCCCAGTCGATCACCGCCTTATTGGCGCGGGCATCCTGCAGACTGGCCCAGTCGGTTTTCTGACGACGTCCGGCATGGTTCACCCGTACCTGTTCGTATTCGTCGCGCAGCTCCTGCACATATGAGGCTTTATATTCTTCGGAAATCAGTTTCTGCGCCACACCTACGGCACGTGAAGCATCCTTGACCCAGACCGTGGGTCCATCGTAATTCTGTTCTATCTTGACCGCTGTGTGCGCCTTGGAGGTGGTCGCGCCACCGATCATCAACGGCACGTCCATTTTCAGGCGCTGCAGTTCTTTCGCCATGTGTACCATTTCATCCAGTGACGGTGTGATCAGGCCGCTCAGGCCGATCAGGTCAACATTTTCCTGTTTGGCTTTTTCCAGGATTTTTGCTGCGGGCACCATCACGCCCATATCAATCACTTCGAAGTTATTGCACTGCAACACCACGCCGACAATGTTTTTGCCAATGTCATGCACATCGCCTTTTACCGTGGCCATTAAAATCTTGCCATTGGACTGCGCTTTACCATCTTTTTCCGCTTCGATATACGGAATCAGGTAGGCCACCGCTTTTTTCATCACCCGCGCGGATTTCACCACCTGGGGTAAAAACATCTTGCCATCACCGAACAGATCACCCACCACATTCATGCCATCCATCAACGGGCCTTCGATCACTTCAATTGGTCGCTTGAAACTCTGTCGCGCTTCTTCGGTGTCTTCTTCAACAAACGCATCGATGCCCTTGATCAGCGCATGCTCGATGCGCTTGGCCACTGGCAACTGGCGCCACTCCAGGTTTTCTTCCTTTTTCTCACTGCTGCCGTCACCGCGGTATTTTTCCGCGATATCCAGCAGGCGTTCAGTAGAGTCGTCGCGACGATTTAATACCACGTCCTCGACGCATTCACGCAGCTCTTCCGGCAAATCGTCGTACACCGCCAGTTGGCCGGCATTGACTATGCCCATGTCCATACCGGCCTTGATTGCATGATAGAGAAACACCGCGTGAATCGCTTCACGCACCGGGTTATTACCGCGGAAGGAGAAAGACACATTGGAGACGCCGCCGGACACCATTGCATGGGGCAACTGCTTTTTGATATCCGCGGTGGCTTCGATAAAGTCAACGCCATAGTTGTTGTGTTCTTCGATGCCGGTAGCCACGGCAAAAATATTCGGATCGAAAATAATATCCTGCGGCGGGAAACCCACCTGTTCGGTGAGAATTTTATAGGCGCGACTGCAGATCTCGACCTTACGCTCGCGGGTATCCGCCTGACCCACTTCATCAAACGCCATCACAATCGCAGCTGCACCGTAACGACGCACCAGTTTTGCCTGTTCGATAAACGCGGTTTCACCTTCTTTCAGGCTGATCGAGTTAACAATGCCCTTGCCCTGAATGCATTTAAGCCCGGCTTCAATAATGTGCCACTTGGATGAATCGATCATCACCGGCACGCGGGAAATATCCGGTTCGGAGGCAATCAGGTTCAGGAAGGTGACCATGGCTTTTTCGCCATCCAGCATGCCTTCATCCATATTGATGTCGATAACCTGCGCGCCGTTTTCCACCTGTTCGCGGGCCACATCCAGTGCGGTCTCGTAATCCTCTTCCAGGATCAACCGCTTGAATTTAGCCGAACCGGTGACATTGGTGCGTTCGCCCACATTGATAAACAGCGAGTCGTCATTGATGTTCAACGGCTCCAGCCCGCTTAAACGACACTCGACCCTGAGCTCGGGGATTTTACGCGGCGGGAATTCCGCCACCGCATCGGCAATCGCCCTGATATGGGAGGGCGCGGTACCACAACAGCCACCGATAATATTCAGAAAGCCGGAACTGGCCCATTCACGGATTTCCGCCGCCATTTCTTCCGGCGACTCATCGTACTCACCAAACTCATTGGGCAGGCCGGCATTGGGGTGTGCATTGATATAACAGTTGACCACACCGGACATTTCTTCCACATACTGGCGCAGCTCTTTCGCTCCCAGCGCACAGTTAAAACCGAAGCTGATGGGATTAATGTGATTGACCGAGGCCCAGAAAGCCTGGGCAGTCTGCCCAGACAGGGTACGCCCGGAGGCATCGGTAATGGTGCCGGAAATCATCACCGGCAGGGTCATACCCTGCTCATCGAAATACTGCTGGAT
Organism: Gammaproteobacteria bacterium; assembly: GCA_041563375.1. Lineage (GTDB taxonomy): Bacteria > Pseudomonadota > Gammaproteobacteria > SZUA-229 > SZUA-229 > SZUA-229. The sequence goes on from JBFFND010000021.1 coordinate 6,987, forward strand.
CGCAAACAACGCCGCCTTGGCATTCAGCGTATCGAAAATGGTTTCCACCAGGATAATATCGGAGCCGCCGTCCACCAGGCCGCGCATCGCCTCGCTGTAGGCCTCAACCAGCTGGTCAAAGGTGACATTACGATAACCGGGATTATTCACATCCGGCGAAATCGAGGCGGTGCGATTGGTGGGGCCCAGCACCCCCGCGACAAAACGCGGCCTGTCGGCAGTGGCAACGGCGTCCGCCGCATCACGGGCCAGTTTCGCGCCTTCGTAGTTCAGTTCATACACCAGCGCTTCCATGCCGTAGTCGGCCATGGCAATTGAGGTGCTGTTAAAGGTATTGGTCTCGACGATATCGGCACCCGCCTCTAAATAAGCGGTGTGCAGGTCGCGGATAATCTTCGGCTGGGTGATGCTGAGCAGGTCATTATTACCTTTCAGATCCGAAGCCCAGTCGGCAAAGCGTTCGCTACGAAAATCCTCTTCTTCCAGCTTGTAACTCTGAATCATCGTACCCATGCCGCCATCCAGAATAAGGATACGTTGTGTCAGGGCCTGTTGCAGCTGTTGTATGCGGGTATCGCGACTCATATCTCGTCCAGAATCCGGTTATCATAAAGGGCGCGAATTATAACACCGATATACAGGCTGTGCCTTATCATGTGAGAATGCAGGTCTCTGACCGCAAGGTAATTCGTTATAGAAGTCAGACACTTAAACTTTATAATTACAGTTAACCCGATAACCGCAGCACAAAGGCACGTTTTAAATGCAGCCCCCGCAACCCGATCCATCATCTAACAATTCAACCACACCTGCCGTAGACAGCCAGCGCCATGCTCTGCAGGCGCTGCCCCGGGTGTCCGTATGGGTGGCGCTGGGACTGAGCATTATCAGCCTCGGGCTGTATTACACCTACTGGCTGTTTACCCGCACGCAGATTATTAACCGGGTCACCGACAAGCCAGTTTCAATGATTCTGGTACACAGTGTGCTGGGGCTACTGATGCTGAACCTGATTGTGTCGTTTGTCAGCGGCTACAACCCGGAGAATGAACAGTACCGCCAGCTGGCCGGTATCATCGGCCTGAGTTACAGCCTGCTCAACCTGTTCTGGGTGTTTACCCTGCGCCAGCGGCTGCATAAAATGACCCAGGCCGGCGAGCGCAGCCTGTTCTGGATCAATGGCCTGTGGACCTTCCTGTTTCAGGTGCTGTATCTGCAGTTTAAAATCAATGAATACATTGAAGAACACACCCGGGAAAGCAGCCTGCTGGTGTAACCCCACGAAACCAATGCAATGAGCCAGCAACACCTCAGTCTGTATATTACCCGCGAGCAACCCTGCAGCTATTACGATGACAGACTGTCGGCCAATCTGATTCCCGACCCACAACTGCCGATGAACGCCGAGCTGTACAGCCTGCTTATCAGCAAGGGTTTTCGTCGCAGTGGCGAGTTTGTCTATCGCCCTCATTGCCAGACCTGCGCCGCCTGCGTACCGGCCCGGATTAATGTCGCCCGCTTTCACCCCAGTCGCAACCAGCGGCGTTGCCTTAAACGCAATGCGGATCTGTGCACCCGGCTGGTGACTGCACGCTACACTGAGGAATATTTCGAACTCTATCAGCGCTATCTCAATACCCGGCATGATGACGGCAGCATGGCCAACCCCCAGCCAGATGATTTCAGCAATTTTCTGCTCAACAGCTGGAAAAGCACACTGTTTATCGAGTCACGGCTGCAGGGAAAACTGCTGGCAGTAGCAGTCGTGGATTTTCTACAGACAGGACCATCTGCGGTATACACGTTTTTTGAGCCCGCCGAGGCCGCTCGCAGCCTGGGCACCTTCGCCGTGCTGCAGCAAATCTGGCTGGCGCGCGTGTACCAACGCCCCCATGTTTATCTGGGCTACTGGATCAGGAATCACCAGAAAATGGACTACAAGCGTCACTTCGCTGGCCTGGAACTGTATCGGGATGAGCAATGGCAGGCAGCGCCTGACAAGCTGTAATCCAGCGGAATCACCTACATAAACCATTAAACCGCATTAAATATGTGGTAAATCACGTTCAAGCGCATTTTTGTTGATATGGATCAACACACAAACCCGGATCGCTCACTAAGCTCCACCCATACAGATTTTGAAATCCATCTGTCAAACCATCTGCTTGAGTCGCCGCAAGGCTGGTACTCGCAGCTGAGTAGAGAATCTCCTGGGGGAATACAAACGAAGTGTTGCTCCCTCAGGCTGTAAGAAACACCCGGGTGGGTGCAAACGAAGTGTTTGCAACCCCGGGCTGGTAAGAATCTCCTGGGGGGGAGTAAAGAGCAGGTCACCACACGTTGATGGCCGGCTCTTTTTTTATGCGCGATAGAAAAGTCGGCGCTACCGCCACGCAGCCAGTAATCCCCCACGATTCTACTCTTTTCCCACACATCATCTCTGCTATGATTGAGCCCTCCCCGCAAGACACGCTGAAGTCAGAATCATGAGCATACAAGACGATATCACTGAAAAACTGCAAAATACCCTGCACCCCGAGCACCTCGAGGTGATCAACGAGAGTCATATGCACAATGTGCCCCCCGGCTCGGAGTCCCATTTCAAGGTGGTCGCGGTCTCCGCCGAATTCGACGGCAAACTGCTGGTGGCACGGCACCGCCTGGTGAATAAAATTCTCGCCGAGGAGCTGGATGTCATCCACGCGCTGGCGCTGCACACCATGACCCCGCAGGAATGGCAGCAGAAAGGCGCCGCTCCGCAATCACCTCCCTGTATGGGCGGCGGCAAATAAGCACTTACCTTTACCGGGTGATTCATATAAACTCAGCTAAATACCAGTTTACGCCGTATTGAGACCATGAGTACAACACCGATTAAACTTTCCGCCCTGAAAACCGCCTGCCAGAGTTGCAACCTTCACGACCTGTGTTTACCCCTTGGACTGGACATGGGCGATATCGACAAGCTGGACAGTATTATCAAGCGCAGTCGCCCTTTACAGAAGGGCGAGCACCTGTTTAATACTGGCGACCATTTCACCTCGATTTACGCGGTACGCAGTGGCTCAATCAAAACCTTCAGCGAAAGTGAACAGGGTGATGAGCAGATCACCGGCCTGTACCTGCCCGGCGAACTACTGGGCCTGGATGCGATTCATGAAAGCGAACATCCCTGCACCGCCATTGCACTGGAAACCACCAGCCTGTGCGAAATCCCTTTTAGTACACTGGAAGGCCTGAGCAGCAAAATACCGGAATTGCATCACCAGCTATTTCGTATTATGAGCAAGGAAATCTCCAACGACCAGACTCTGCTGATGTTAATGGCACAGAAAAGTGCCGATGAAAAACTCGCCGCGTTTCTGGTTAACCTCTCGACTCGCCTGAAGCAGCGCAATTTTTCCGAAACCGAATTTAACCTGAGCATGTCACGTAAGGACATCGGCAACTACCTGGGTTTAACCATTGAAACCATCAGCCGAACCTTCAGTCGTTTTCAGAGCGAAGGCATTCTTTCCACCCAGCGAAAATATGTAAACATCCACAAGCTGGATGCGCTCAAGGAACTGGCTGGCCTGTCCGGTCATTGTCAGCAAAGCAATTGCCCGAGCCCTGGCGCACGCAGTGGCCAGCTGCCATCCTGATTTATTCTTTTCGCTGGCTGACTCACCTCTCATTCCATTACACCCACAAACGTGCTTAATTACGCACAATTTCAGTGCGTTCGTCGGAAAAACATTCACAGGTTTCGTAAGTCAACCGACTGACAAATAACAACCCTTCGTCTGCTTTTGAACGCAGCAACTCAGGTAAAATTTAATTAATTCTTACAAGTCGCTGATTTTTTTAACGGCGCAAAAAATCAAGTTTTTTTTCTGCCAAAAAAGCAAATAAATGTATTTTTTATAACCGCGCTTGTGAGTAGAATAAGCAGCCGAAAGACGGATACGAACATGCAGCTCGGCCCTTACACTCTATCATCACCGGTATTTCTTGCCCCCATGGCAGGTGTCACCGACCGACCTTTCAGGCAGTTATGTCGAAGCCTCGGTGCGGGACTGGTGGTGTCTGAAATGGTAACTTCCGAACCGCATTTGCGTAACAGTCGCAAAACCCGACTACGCATGGACCACAGCGGCGAAGCCGAACCCATCAGTGTACAGATTGCCGGCACCGAACCGGCAAAGATGGCAGACGCAGCTCGCTTTAATGTCGACAATGGCGCACAGATTATTGATATCAATATGGGCTGCCCGGCCAAGAAAGTCTGCAATGTGGCCGCTGGCTCCGCGCTGATGAAAGACGAAAAACGAGTCGAAGAAATTCTTAAAGCTGTGGTGGCTGCGGTCGATAACCCGGTAACGTTAAAAATACGCACCGGCTGGGATCACAGCAACCGCAATGCACTGAGCATTGCACATATTGCCGAGGACTGTGGCATACAGATGCTGAGCATGCACGGTCGAACCCGTGCCGACGCCTACCAGGGCGCTGCAGAATACGACACCATCGCTGAAGTCAGACAGCACATTAGTATACCGCTGGTGGCTAATGGTGACATTACCTCTGCAGAAAAAGCACAGCAGGTTCTGCAGTACACCGGTGCAGACGCTGTAATGATTGGTCGTGCTGCACAGGGCAGACCGTGGATTTTTCGCGAGATTAATCATTATCTGCAGAGTGGTGAATTGCTGGCGCCCCCGAGCCAGCAGGAAGTCAGCATGATTTTACAGAATCACCTGACTAACCTTTACACGTTTTACGGGGAACAACGTGGTGTGCGCATAGCACGCAAACACATCGGCTGGTATTGCAAAAGTCACCAGCTGGACGATTCGCAACAACTGAAGCCGTTTCAACAGCACATAAACCGCATTGAAGATGCGCAGCTTCAGCTTGCAGAAGTCATAAATTTTTTTAAATCTAAAACAATAAACAGGCCAATTGCAGCATGAATAATAGCAATGTCATAAATTTAAAAAATCACCAGAACGACCCGCTGAATACAGACAACAATGACACCCAGGGTAACGGTTTAAACAGCATTATTCGCAACTCACTCAGCCAGCTACTGAATGATCTGGGCGATGAGAATCCCGGCAATATTTATGACCTGGTAATGCAGCAGGTTGAAGCACCGCTGCTGGAAATGGTGCTCAATCATGTGGATGGTAATCAGTCAAAAGCCGCTGAACATCTGGGCATCAATCGCGGCACTCTGCGCAAGAAGCTGAAAATTTACGGCCTGATCTGAGGCTGCGCCACAGCAAAACCCGACTAGCGCGGGTGGGCAGCTTGTGCCCGATACAACAACAGGCCTGTAATGTCAGCTGAGGCAACAGAGCCCTGGCTCACACCCCGACCCGCCACTGCACAGCCAGTTAAATAAACCCGTAAAAAAATACAAACGCGTGAATAAAGCGCGTTATGCAGGCGATTATCTGTTTTAGTTTCTGACTAACCCCCAATTGGTTTATAATTCGCAGCCTTGTTTATCAGACCGTGGATTGCGACCCTATGAGTAATGACAGCACCCGCCCAGTACAACGGGCCCTTATTAGTGTTTCCGATAAAACCGGCATACTGGAGCTGGGCAAGGCCCTGGTTGATGCAGGGGTCGAGATTCTGTCAACCGGCGGCACCACTAAATTACTCACCGAAAACAATCTGCCAGTCACTGAAGTCTCCGCACACACCGGCTTTCCGGAAATGATGGACGGCCGGGTCAAAACCCTGCATCCAAAAATTCACGGCGGCATTCTGGGACGTCGCGGCATTGATGATGAAGTGATGCGCCTCAACGGCATAGACCCCATTGACCTGGTGGTGGTTAATCTCTACCCCTTCGAAGCCACCATCGCCAAAGCCGACTGCACACTGGATGATGCAATCGAGAATATCGACATCGGCGGGCCCACCATGGTACGCGCCACCGCGAAGAACCATGAGTATGTCAGCATCGTGGTTGATCCCGTCGACTACCCGCGGGTAATCAGCGAAATCCAGTCTGGCGGTATCAGCCGCGCCACCCGCTTTGATCTGGCGGTAAAAGCCTTTGAGCACACTGCCGCCTACGATGGCGCGATTGCCAACTACCTGGGCAAGATCAATACCGATGGCAGCCAGGCCAGCTTCCCACGTACCTTCAATATGCAGTTCCACAAGGTGCAGGACATGCGCTACGGCGAAAACCCGCATCAGCAGGCAGCCTTCTATAAGGAAGCACAACCGGCAGAAGTCTCGGTGGCAGGCGCCAGGCAGTTGCAGGGCAAGGAGCTGTCCTATAACAACGTGGCAGATACCGATGCCGCACTGGAGTGCGTGAAATCTTTTGCCGAACCCGCCTGTGTGATCGTCAAGCACGCCAATCCCTGCGGCGTGGCCATTGCCGATGACCTGATGGGGGCCTATGACGCCGCCTATAAAACCGACCCAACCTCAGCATTTGGCGGCATCATTGCCTTTAACCGTCCACTGGAAGAAGATGTGGCGGCGGAAATCATCAAACGCCAGTTTGTCGAAGTGATTATCGCGCCCTCGGTCAGCGAGGCCGCCAGCGCGGTACTGGGCGAAAAGAAAAATGTGCGCGTACTGGCCTGCGGTGAGTGGGGCGAGGCGGTGCCCGGCCTTGACTTCAAACGTATTAACGGCGGTTTACTGGTGCAGGATCGTGATCTGGGCATGGTCGATATCAACGACCTGCAGGTGGTCACGGAAAAAGTACCCAGCGAAGATGAAATGCGTGATCTGCTGTTCGCCTGGAAAGTGGCCAAATTTGTTAAATCCAATGCTATTGTCTATGTAAAGAACTGCATGACTATCGGCGTGGGTGCCGGACAGATGAGCCGCGTCTACTCCGCGAAAATCGCCGGCATTAAGGCCGCTGATGAAAACCTGCAGGTGGCCGGCTCGGTGATGGCCTCCGATGCCTTCTTCCCTTTCCGCGACGGCATCGATGCAGCC
>JBFFND010000022.1:0-13709 GCA_041563375.1 Gammaproteobacteria bacterium
CAGAAAATATTTTTCAAAAGCGATTTTTGCCTGGTGCACCCACTTGCCTTTTTTGTACCAGGTGACATTGCGTGGCGGAATCTGCGGCAGGGCGACGAAGGCGGCCCCCGTGTCACCCATATCTGCCAGACAGATTGCATTCCAGGTGCCACATTTTTCCGGCGCTTCACCACGAATTTCATGCAGGATATTGTGCACAATCGCGGTCGACATGGTTTCGATCATATAGCCAGTTTTGGGGGCACCGGTAGGCACCGGCGTGGCCTCAACCGGCGGAATGGCGACACAGACACCGGATGAGTAGATGTTGTTGTATTTAGGGCTGCGCTGGTGCTCATCAATCAGCACAAAACCGCGCGGATTGCATAGACCTTCTACCTCGGCAATGGCATCTACGCCCTTGAAGGCGGGTAGCATCATGGCAAAATTAAAATCCAGTTCATGGGATTTCTTCAGCTCCCCATCCTCATTCAGTTCATCAACGAACATCTTGCCCTGCTCGACACGGGTGGTTTTTGCATTGGTGATATATTTTATATCATGGTGGCGAAGGTCTGACTCCAGCATGCTTTTTGAATCACCCACGCCGCCCAGCCCAAGGTGGCCGATATAGGGTTCGGAACTGACATAGGTCATCGGGTATTTATGGCGGATTTTACGCTTGCGCAGCTCGGCATCTACAATAAAGGCAAATTCGTAGGCAGGGCCGAAGCAGCTGGCAGCGGGCATGGCGCCAATTACAATCGGTCCAGGATTCTGCAGTAACTTCTGGAATTCGGCATAGGCCAGTCTGGCATGCTCCGATGTGCATACCGAGGTCGTGAAACCTTCGGGGCCGGCACCGGGGACTTCATCGAATGCCAGTTTGGGGCCGGTGGCAATCACCAGGTAATCGTAGCTGAGCGGTTCGTGCTCGTTGAATTGCAGCGTATTGTTCTCGGCATCAATTTTACTGACTGTATCGACAATCAGCTGGATATTTTTTTTATCCAGTACCGGCTTCAGTGGCACTGCAATATCTTCTGCACTGCGCCAGCCAACGGCAAGCCAGGGATTTGAGGGGGTAAACTGAAAATGATCCCGGTTATTGATCACCGTAATCTGATGCTGGCTGTCGAGCTGCTCGCGCAGTTCATAGGCACAGGGTAAGCCCCCGATACCTGCACCGATAATTGCGATATGTGCCATTTTGAAACCCTCCTGCTGAATGATAAGAGAACAGCTGACGGCTGTGGGCCGTGTCAGTTAGCTATTACAGTAATCCTACAACAGCTTTTCTGGTCATCTATTGTGCTTGATCAGCTAATTGCCGAATAGTGGCAGGGCTCATCAGCAGCAATTTCATTTCCACTATAGCAGCTGTGTTTTCGTGAAAGGAAACACCGAGGCTGGAATTCCGTGTGCTGTTTGTATAACCAGGCACTGCTGGCGCTTGCTGTTTTTTAGTAAGTTATTGTTATTAAAGGATATATCAGGGTTGGATATGGTAAAACCAACAATATCAGCATGATCTGTGCGCTTAAAGCCCGCATCGTATTGGTGTATAATCAACAGCGTTGTTTAATCAATAGGTAGACCAATGGAAGCATCATCCTGTAGTAAAGCCGAACCCTTTGCACTGCAAGTACTGGGCGACTCCATGCAGCCCGAATTTATGGACGGCGTGGTGATAGTGGTGGACCCGGAAGGCGTGGTGCGAGATGGCTGTTATGTAGTGGCACTGGATCATCGCAACGAATACACGTTTCGCCAGTACCGCGAATACAACGACAAACATTATCTGGTGCCGCTAAACGATTTATATGAAACCGAGGAATTTGCCGGTCCCTCGCATATCAAGGGCGTGGTGGTACAACAGGCGGGTAAATATCGAAAAGACCGCAAGTTTTATTAAGTATTCATTTAACGATCGCCTTAAGAAAAAGCCCTGATATCTTCAGGGCTTTTTTAATGTCGAGTATAAAATTCTTTGCCCTTATCTAAGCGTTGCTACAGGCGCTTCCAGTGTCGGTTGAGTTTACACTCGGTTTTCAGGTTAATAGTGTATGTCTATTAGCAAATTAAACAATCCATAATGTTAAAACCTGTTAAAGGCCATTAATTGCCGGACTTCTTTACAAATTCATGCTCAGCGAGCCTGGCTGGAACTGCTTAGATAACTGAAATGTATGATAATTTAAGGAGTGGCATAATTTTTGTAGAGTCAAACTGTGGTAACACATTGACTAATGTGAATAAAAACATATAAAAATTGATAAAAAGGCAGTAGAGAAATGAATTCTTTAAGTAAATTATTAGCTATTGGAGGGCTTACTGCAGTAGCTTTAAGTTCAAATGTAAATGCCGCTTCGATGTACCTGAGCCCTTCAGCTTCAACAGTTGGCGTTGGTAATAATTTTACCATTGATCTGGTTATGGATTTTTCGGATGAGGCCACACTTGGTGGTGGTGTGGACATTGGTTATAACAGCGGCCTGGCTGATTTTATTTCTTTTTCTTTTAATAGTGATTTTTTAACATTATCCGATCCATTCATGACCTGTCCTTCAGCAGGCGCATGCTCACCTATTGATCAACCTGATACGGTCTCAAATATTGCATTCGGTAATTTTTTTGGCATTAGTGGTTTATACACAGTCGGTACTCTCGAATTTAATGCATTAAGTGCAGGTGACATAGACTTAACGCTATCCAGCACTTCAGGGGTAGCAGGTCCTTTCGTATCGGCTGTAACGTTTGAAGAAATGTCTGTTACGTTTACTGGTGCAACTGTAAGTGCAGTTCCTTTACCAGCTTCGGTGTGGCTGATGTTGTCAGGTTTGGGTGTGCTGGGCTTATCTCGTCGAAGAAAATCAATCTAGCAAAACAACTTTCTAACTATTTCAGGGTATTGGTGGATGTTTTTCCATCAGCAGTGTTTGCGTCTATGATTGATTACTGTAGATCATCATGGCGCAAATTATGTATTAAAAGGACAATACAAATGAAAAAGCTGAGCTATTTTGGTAACATTTTTTTTCTTCTGGCCGTATCTCTATTAAATTCGACTGCATCTGCAGCACCACAAAACTTTAATGCCGTTTTTCAGGTTCTCGATCCAACTGGGTATATTCTGGATGCGCCGGATGGGACAGTTACAGGCGTCTATGATACTGAGCTGGCTACAATAACTGCCCAGTCAGCAGTACCATTTTTTGGCACTAACTGGTCCGTAAGTAATGGGCAACTGTATCCGGAAGGCGTGTATAGCGTTTCAGGTTACAACCTGATTGTAGGGCCAGGTCAGGTCGGGGCTTATTTTGATTTTAACTGGGGTGGAAATATTATCCCAATTGTCATGTTATGGGACTCATCAGGTGCTGTGCTGGATAGTGATGCTGATGGCGTTCCCGGTACTGCAATGCAGTCGGGTCCATTCCCAGGGTTTTCTGTTGTCCTAACGGATATCACCCCGGCAGTTAATGCAACTGGTATTCCGGTACCTCCACCAGTGACTCCTGGTGCCGATACAGAAATTGTATTGTTCTTTAACAATAGCTTTGTAGATACTTATGAGTCATACAATGGTGAGGCTACAAACGTAAGAGATTCATTGCAGAGTCTTGGTTATACGGTTAATACATTTACTGACTATTCCGCCTCAGGACTTAGCAGTGCACTGACTGGAAAGAGTGTACTGGCAATTCCTGAATTAGAAAGGGGGGCGTTAGACCTTAGCTTAACAGCGGACGCCAGGGCTGTGATTCAGGCATTTGTCGAAAATGGCGGCCGTATTATTCTGTTTGGGGGAAGTCGGTCACCTGCATTACTGAATAGCATTTTTGGTTTCACGATTACATATTCCGGTTCTTCTACCACATATAAAACGGCAGAAGCAATCAGCACAGTATTTGAATCGGGTCCACCCACTTTGCCTGTTAATAACGCAACCACCGGTTTCTATAATACGAGTCTACCTGCTGGTGCAACATCGATATATTCCTCAGGAAGTGCCAGCTCTGTGGTTTTAATAGAACAGGGTTCAGGCTCTATTATTTATCTGGGTTGGGACTGGTATAATGCACGCCCTACAGGCAGCTATGATGGTGGATGGCTAGATGTCCTCGACCTTGCAATGAGTGATATATCTCCAAATCAGGGTATACAGGCTGCTGGTGAGGGTGTGGTTGATATTACACCGGGTTTTGTGGCGAGAGGTTTTAATAAAGGTTTTATCATTGATGCGGATGATCTGGCCGCAGCAGGCCATCCTGTTGATCCAGGTGTTACTGAACAGTGTGTTGGCGGTTGCTATGATCTTGATGTGGATATCACTGGTAACCCTGGCGGAGTGGCACAGGTTGTCATACCGCTTGCAGGCCTTGTGCCAGAAACTATTTCTCCATTATTCCGGATATACAGTACAACCACGTTTGAATGGCTGACGTTTAATAGCGTTGACATGAATAACGCGATTGCATCTTACTATGCTGAAAATGGTGTATGTGCAGCACCTGGAAGCGAGTTATATACTGCTGGTATTGCTATTGGCGCAAACTGTCTGCAAATTACCATTCAGGATAACGGGCCGAATGATAAGAACCCGGTCAGTGGTACTATCAGTGTATTAGGCGGTATCGGGCTAAATCCATTGTCTGATATAGATGACGACACAGTGCCTGATCATCTGGATAATTGTGTGAGTACGCCTAATGCTGATCAGGCCGATACTGATTTTGATGGTGTGGGTGATGTCTGTGATAACTGTTTAATGACTCGCAATCCTGCACAACAGGACACAGATGAAGATGGTGTAGGTGATGTATGTGACAACTGCCTGACTACAGCAAACACAGATCAACTTGATGTGGATTCAGATGGCGTGGGTGACGTGTGTGATAACTGTGTGGCTACGTGGAATCCTAATCAGGCAGATGTAGACTCAGATGGTGTGGGTGACGTGTGTGATAATTGTGTTACCAGTCCAAACCCAGGCCAGCTCGATACTGACAGCGATGGTGTGGGCGATGTGTGTGACAACTGTGTGACTACAGCAAATACTAGTCAGCTCGACACTGATGGTGATGGTGTGGGTGATAGTTGTGATAACTGTGTTGCAACCCCCAACTCAATGCAAACAGATGTCGATGGTGATGGTGTGGGTGATAGTTGTGATAACTGTACAGAATCACCTAATACAGATCAGCGTGATTCCAATAATGATGGATATGGTAATATCTGTGATGCCGATTTAAATAATGATGGCACAACTAACTTTACTGATATGGGTATATTGAGAGCCTACTTCTTTAGTAACAACGCTGATGCTGACATTAGTGGAGATGGAGTAGTGAATTTTATTGACCTTGGTATTATGCGGGCAAGGTTCTTCACTGCACCTGGTCCTAGTGGCCTGGTTCCCTGATAGCTAGAACAGTAAGGACATAAAAAAAGCCCTGATTTTCAGGGCTTTTTTTATGCGTGCGGTATTTCGCGAGAGGCAGGGATACCGGTAACGAAGGTGTCGAATAGCTGGATCCTAGTCTGTATCCGGCCCCATCTGTTCCGGCCTGGGGCTTTTGCTGAAATAGGTATCAGCGGTGTCCTCGTCCACTTCGTTATTGTCGCCGTTGTAGAGTGGCAGTTCATAATCAAACCAGCCACGTAAGCCGGTTTTTAGCGAGATCACATTACTGAAGCCCATTTGTTGCATCGTATGAGCCGCCAGTGCGCTACGATTGCCGGAGCGGCAGATCACCACCACTTCCTTGTCTCGTGCTGCTGCCAGCTCTGGTACCGTGTCTTCGTAGCCCCAGTCGCAGGCTGATTCCAGAACGCCGCGGGGTACATTGATTGAGTCCTGGATATGTACGGTGTTGTATTCACGGGGTTCGGTAATATCGATCAGCAGAATATCATCTGAGGTGTTGAGTTTTTCTTCCAGATCCCAGGGAAAAATTTCCCTGATCGAGGGAAGGATATCATCAATTAATGAGCGAAAGGTTTTCATAGCGAGATAGCCTGATTAACTGTTGCTGTCGTGTGTTTTGTTCTGCTTCAGACCCTGTTCTACGGCAATAACTGCGGCTTCTACCCGTGAGTGCACGTTCAGTTTGCGCAGAATGGCTTTAACGTGAAGCTTTACTGTGCCATCGGAAATGCCCAGGTTACGTGCAATGACCTTATTACTCTGTCCATCGGCGAGCAGGCAGAGAATTTCCAGCTCTCGTGGTGTAAGCTCGGAAAACGGGGTTTCTTTTTCTGCTTCTTCTATTGGGTCACCCTGTACCATTTTAGCCAGCACATCGGTGAGGCCATGAGCCACCACGCTTCTGCCTTTTTCTATATCCCTTAGGGCGCTGACCAGTTCATCCGGTTCCATGTCTTTAAGCAGATAGCCCTGCGCGCCGTTGCGCAGAGCTTCTACCAGGTCCTGTTCTTCATTACTGGTGGTAAGCATAACAATGGGAATTTCAATTTGCTGCTTTCTGGCTTCGATGAGCACTTCCAGGCCACTCATGTCCGGCATGCGTAAATCCAGTAGCACAATGTCCGGTTTGAGTTCATTAATCAGTTGTAATCCGGTGGCGCCTTCGGCTACTGCATCTATGACTTCTATGCCGCGTTGTTCAAGTAGTCCCTGCAGGCCAACGCGAAACAGCGCATGGTCATCAATTATTAATACACGCATACTCAAGCGCTTATCTCCGATAATCGTTGTAGCGGATCATATTTGGTCTCGCTGCTATAGGTAAAGTACAACTCAATGCGTGTGCCTTCGTCTGGCTCACTCTCTATGCGTAAATCACCACCCAGGTAATTGGCGCGCTCACGCATGATATTAAGCCCGACATGTTTGCCAGGGTGTTCACTGATATTCGGCGTTTCAAAACCCTGGCCATCATTTTCAATCAGGATGTGGTGGTTGCCGTTTTCATCGCAACGGAACATCAGACGCACATTATGCGCGTTGCTGTGTTTGCGAATATTATTCATGGCTTCCTGCACGATGCGGAAAATGTGCATTTCAAGATTGGTAGGTAAATCGGAATTTTCCCACTGCTGCTGTAGCAGAATATGCATGCCGGTGTCTTTGCGTAGGCGGGATATTAGCTTTTCAACTGCCGGCATCAGGCCCTGTTTATCAATTGGGGTGCGACAATGGGCGATCAGTTCGCGCAGGTCTGAGTAGGCTTCATCCAGGCTGTTTTCCACCTGTTCTATCCCCCGAATTGATTTGAATTCCGAGGTGGGCTGCAGGGTTTCATCGAGTACGCGTACCTGGAAGCGTAAGCTGGCCAGTGTCTGTGCCAGTGAATCATGTAGCTCATTGGCGATCAGGCTGCGCTCCTGCATAATAATCATGCGACGGGATTCCTGATCCTGTTTGGCTTTTTCAATGGCGATCGATAGTTGATCCGCAAGTGTCGACAGCAATTCAAGTAAATCATTCTGGCTGGAAAAAGGGCGCTGATTCAGTTTGATGCGAATGACACCCAATGTGTGTCTGCCATTATGCAGTGGCAGGTAGTAGGATCGCACATCATCACTGACATCACACTGCAGTATTTCCGCCAGCCGGGTGACATGCTGGTTGTCATGGATAATGTCATTTTCAATCAGCGTGCTGGCCAGTTCTTCGGTAATTTTGACGCGCCTCGGCTGGGATACCACCTTGGGGTCGATGCCCGAGCCGGCAATGTACTCCAGCCAGTTGTTTTCGGTGATCAGCCATACGGATACATTTTTGGCATCCAGCTCTTCATTGGTTTTTTTGCAGAACAGCACCAGCACTTCTTTCAGTTCACGTCCGCTACTCACCGTGCTGGTGACATTATACAGAATCTGTTGTGCCTTGTTTTGCTGCTGGTTATTCAAGGTCTGCTTGCGCTGGCTGCGAAAGGCGATATAAGAGATGGCCAGGAATGACAGCAGCAGTAACACAATGTGAATAATCAGCGGCAGAGTTCTGGATCCATCAGTGGTCGCCAGCCAGATGCCGGTGAGCAGCAGCAGGCTTAGCAGGGTAAATAGCGCAGTGATGCAGTTGAGTAAATGCCTGAGTGACATCTGCCTGAATTCCATCTGTATACGCTCGGTAAATGACATAACAGCCTGCTGCTTGTGTATTGATCTTTCGGTTCGTTGTCCGGCTTACTTTTCCTTCGGAGGAACGTAGCTCGGATCATTGGGGTTCATAAAGATAAACTGGGGCTCACCACCTTCTTCCAGCGCTACAAAGTCAACCTTGGTGCCGTTCAGGAACTCATTGGCGGTTATCGATACAATAACATCTACACCTTCGGATGTGTGGGTAATATCGCCTTCCTTGATGTCATCAAAGCCCATGCCATAATGAAAACTGCCGTCATCCATGCGGGTGCAGGCGAGGCGCAAAGGCAGGCCATCAAGGTTTGATTCTTTTGCTGAGTGTTTGATCTGCTTTGCAGCAGCCGGGGTGAGTGTAATCATGCGTTACTCCGTTCAGTACGTTTACAATGCTGTACAAACTGTACAAATCGCTGTGCCCAGTGGTTGCTAGCTGTGTCGCGTAGATGGGCATAGCAAGCCAGGGTGTTATTAATGATAATGCCGTCGAATTCGCCGTTAATACCCGAACCGCGTTTGACACGATAGGCAAATTTAACATCCGGGTCGAGGTTTTCAAGTGACGAGTAATGAAACTCGTGCGCAGAAATCACGGCTGCTGGTTGTGGCAGATAATCCAGCCATGGGTGAGAGGCGGTTTCTTCCAGCTGGATATAGCCCCGGCCCTGGGGTTTTTCATGCATGATGCAGTCTGCAGGAATAAAACCCACCATATCGCCCGTTTGCTCGTCCCAGCTCAGGTTCCGGCTCAGGTACATCAGGCCGCCACATTCAGCATAGCAGGGCAGGCCGTCCTGCAGTGCCTGTTTGATCGCCTCGCGCATTGTGTGATTCGCAGACAGTACTTCAATATGTGTCTCGGGGAATCCTCCACCGATGAATAAAGCGTCGACCTCGGGCAACTCAGGGTCTCTGATGGTGTCAATTGTCACCAGTTTAGCGCCACAGTCTTCCAGGGCCTGCAAATCACCGGGATAATAAAAACCGAAGGCATCGTTTCTAACCACACCGATGGTGATCGGCGAACTCAATTGTATGGGACTGTTAGTATGCGCTGGGGCTGGAACCTGGGGTGCTGTGTCAGCAATCGAACGTAGTTGTGATAGATCTACCTGCTGTTTGACCAGGTCACGTATCTGCCTGATCTTGCGGTCGGCAGAATCATCCTCGTTACTCGGCATCAGGCCCAGATGGCGCTCTTCGATGGAGAGCGCAGGGTTGCGCTGTACCGCGCCAATGACCTTAACGTCAGTGTAGTGTTCAATAACCTCACGCAGTTTTGTTTCATGGCGGCTACCACCGACCTGGTTGAGAATCACGCCGGCGATATTGATATCCGTTTCAAATGACTGATATCCCAGAATCAGCGGTGCAACACCCCGACTGACACCGCGGCTATCCAGCACCAGCACCACCGGTGCATTCAGCAGGCGGGCGAGAGCGGCATTGGAATTACTGCCATGCAGGTCGAGGCCATCAAACAGCCCCTTATTGCCTTCAATCAGCGATATATCGGCACCTGCGGATTGTTGTGCGAAGGTTGCGCGGATTTCATCCTGCTGCATGGTGTAGAAGTCGAGATTATGGCAGGGGCGACCGCTGGCACGACTCAGCCACATGGGGTCGATGTAATCCGGGCCTTTCTTGAACGGTTGAACCTGCAGGCCGCTTTCAGCCAGGGCTGCGCACAAACCAATACTCAGGGTGGTTTTGCCGGAGGATTTATGCGCTGCTGAAATAAGAAAATGCGACATGCTGTTACCTGTAGGAAGAAAACGCCAGACTAAACAGCGAATTCAGGCAGCCTTGCTGCCAATCGAATTGTGCTGGTTTATATAGGGATTGTGCCTGGTTTTTCAATGGTTTCTCAGCTTATAAAAACACAAACGGCTCGAAGTGAACTCCGAGCCGTTGCTAGCGGGTGACCAAGTCGGTGACTTGCCCCGTTTTGTTTACTCCGCTTTGGCGTGTGGGTCTGCAACCGAGTCTGCAAGCGATGCAGGCAGGAAGCCAAGAATCTTAACACCGAAGGCAATCATCAACAGTGACAGGGCAAAGCCACCCAGACCTAACAGGATTTCCGGCAGGGTTGCTGAGTACTGGCTGACCAGTCCATCGTTGAAGCCGCTTTCCAGAATCGTCATACCCGGGAACATCTCCAGTGGATATGCCTGGCCGCCAATGATAATGGTGTACATCTGTGCCAGACCACCGACTACAACCAGTACACTGGCCAGAGTCAATGTCTTGCGGCAGTTAGCTACCGCAGGTGCATAGATCAGTGCCAGTGGTACCAGGCTGCCCAGAAGGATCTGGCCAATCCAGAAGATCATCGAATATTTCTCGCCGCCATTTTCACCCAGCAGCATAAAGGCCTCAAAGCCATGGTGCTCGGTCGCGTACAGGTTAGAGATGTGGTAGACGAATACGAAATAGAGTACCGCCAGTACAAACACACCCAGCAATTTACGCAGGCGATTTACCACAACATCACCCAGTTCACGACCGGTCCAGTTATAGGCGGCCAGTAGAACCAGGATAAAGATCGCCAGACCGAACGAGAATGACATAATGATAAACATCGGTGCCATCATCGCCATGTCATAGCCGGTACGAGCTACCAGGAAACCGAAGATTGAACCGGTACCGGTGGTCAGTGCCAGGCGCCATACAAAGGCTGCAACACCGGCATAGCGGCTGTACTGTTTCATGGTGCGGTCCAGCATAAACCATGCATAAACACCCACGATAACGAAGAAGCCGTTATACAGAATCATGTTCCAGGCAAAGATCGACTTGAAGTTGTAATAGGTCATGGCAACGATCAGTCGATCCGGACGACCCAGGTCTAGCACAAGAATCATCAGGCCGCCGGCCAGCAGCGCCAGCGCTACCAGGGTAGACAGCGGCGCCAGGGGTTTATAGATTTTCTTGTTAAAAACCGAAGAGATAGACGCAACGTTCAGAGCGCCGGATGCGGCAACAATCAGGAATACCGCGAAGACATGGGGCATACCCCAGACAACCTGGTTGTCCATGCCGGTCACCCAGTGGCCGTTGTGCTCCATATAGTAGGTAGAGCCCAGCGCGCCCAGGATAAAGGCGCCGAGCAGGGCAACCAGACCCATATAGCCAGCGCTTTTGCCTTCAATTGCTTGTAAGTGTATTTTTTTCATAATGATTTTTATTCAACTGAATATTGATCGGTTATGCTGCTCTAGATTCCTCTATAGCGAACACCAGTATTTAAGCCAAGATCTGCACGAATCTGCTTGCCGCCGTGTTTCTCAAGTTGCTTTGAGATTTCGCTTTGCGGATCTTTCAGGTCACCAAATACCATGGCAGATGAACAGGCTTCTACACAGGCCGGTGTACCGTTGTTATCAACGCGGTGTACACACATGGTGCACGACTCTACTGTGCCTTTACCCCGTGGCTGGAACTCGACCTTGTTATCAACCGCTTCATGTGCAAAAGAGCGTGCCTTATAAGGGCAGGCCATCATGCAGTAGCGGCAACCGATACAAATGTGACGATCGACCAGGACAATGCCATCAGCACGCTTGAAAGAAGCGCCAGTCGGACATACATCAACACAAGGTGGATTCTCACAGTGCTGACACATCATTGGCAGGGATACTACGTGATTGGTCAGGTTGTCTTTCAGTTTGATCTTACGAATCCACTTCTGGTCGGTTAATGGACGACCATGTGATTCGATACCATTTTCTTCATGACAGGCGGTAACACAGTCGTTACAGCCGTTACCGCATTTTGCAGTGTCAATCAGAATGCCCCATCGTTTAGCGTCGGTTACAGGTTCAGCGGCAGGTTTTGCATGCACCTGATTCAGAACGACGCTTGGTGCAATGGTAAATACCGCAGCAGCTGTTGCTGATTTTTCAACAAAACTACGTCGTGAAATATTTACCGATTCCTGAGTTACATTGTTTTTATTCATTGCTGGCTCCCAAAACGGATCTATCTGCAACATCAGTGCTGAGTGGTAACTTTACCTGGGCATTTGATTTGTGCGGATTTTTACCCACTGGGCGGTCTACATGGCATTGGAAGCAATCAATGCTGACACCGGCATAATTGTGGCAGCTGCTACAGAAGTGCTTGTCATCACCGAATCGCACCTCGGTATTTTCAGGAACATGACAGTCGATACATGCTTTCAGGCTGTGTTGTTTGGTACGAATACCTTGATGCATTGTTTTGTCACGTTGATGAAGCAGGTACTCCATGTGATTTTTTTTCATATCATCTACAGGTTCTACGCATTCCGTTGACCCGTTCGTTGGGTGGGGAACCTGAGGTGCAAAAGCTGGTTTTTCACCGGAACTAGCAAAAGCGGTAAACACCACTGCTGTAGTGCCCGCAATTGTAATCAAGGCTTTATGCATGAGACTTTTCATCTGCAGCATTAGTCACTCCAATAGTTAAAGACCTGGTAACTATTCAGGTTGTTCCGCCAGCAAACTGCTGGCGGAAAACTGAGATGTTACTCACCCATACCCATGTCAATGTAGCCAGTAGGGCATACATCTGCACAGATATGACAACCGATACACTTGCTGTAGTCGGTATCAACATAGCGACCAGTAGTGGCTTTATCTTTGCTCACACGGAATACAGCATCCTGTGGACAGAAGATAACGCAGTTGTCACACTCGAAGCACATACCACAGCTCATGCAGCGCTCAGCTTCAGCAACAGCTGCTTCTTCAGCCAGACCGCCCATACGCTCGGCGAAGTGACCCAGTACCGCATCAGAAGAAGGTACATCTTCAGGACGCATATTGCGTGCTACTGACTGGAAGTGACCAAGGAACATCAGATCGGTTGAAATGATCTCCTGCTTGGAGCGGTCTTCGAAGTTATGAATCGCATAATCACTACTGTCTGTACCGCGTTGCTCAGCTTCCTGCAACTTCTTGTCTGCATAAGTTGATGGCGCCAGGTGCGACTCATCCAGCTTGCTCAGCAGGTTGAAGTGATGAACGTCAACCTTCGGACGTTTCTTAACTTCTTTCTGATCCAGGAATTGCTTGATAGTTTCGGCAACAACAGAACCCTGGCCAATCGCAGTGGTTAACAGGTGAGGACGGATAATGTCGCCAGCTACGAAGTGACCAACTTTACCAGGTACCTGGTAGAACTTGTCAGCATCGATTAATGAACGACCATTGTCGAAATCTTCAATGCCTTCCATATCACCAAACTGACCGATGGCAGATACAATCAGGTCACATTCAATGACGTGTTCTTTACCACCTTCAACCGCAACTGGTGCGTTGTTTTCGAATTTACACTCAACCAGTTTCAATGCTGTCGCACGACCATTTTCATCAGTGATGATTTCAGTTGGCATAACTTCATTCAGAATAACCACACCTTCGTGTAAGGCATCATGAACTTCGTGCTCGGCTGCTGTCATTTCTTCCTGCTTGAACAGTGCGGTTAATACAACGCTGTCACATGCTTTCTTGTCAGCATCGTTAACATCACCATGCTTTACACGACCTTCAACTGAATCTTCTGGCTTTTCACCAGCCATGTCTTTCAGTGTGCCGATACGACGAGAAACAGAGACTACGTCGATAGAGGTATCACCA
>JBFFND010000023.1:0-13655 GCA_041563375.1 Gammaproteobacteria bacterium
ACGACCAACGACCAACGACCAACGACCAACGACCAACGACCAACGACCAACGACCAACGACCAACGACCAACGACCAACGACAGTTCACCTGCCTCCCGCAAAATACCGTACATCCTGTGCATAACCGCTGCCGGCGTCCTGCCTCTCGCGGAATACCGTACATTCTGTACATAAAAAAGCCGGGCTAGCTACAGACCCGGCTCTGATTTTTAAGCTCTGCCGGTTTCCCGGCGTGGCTTATTTGTTTGACCTGCGTTAATGGGTTTACATAGGCCCGGCGTTTTGCTGGCTTTCTGCCTGTGCAACTGCCAGTTCACCCTGCCGTTTGGCTTTCAGGGCCAGAGCCTGTGCGCTTGAGAAATCCCCTGATTTTGCGGCTTCTTCAGCTTTTTTCAGTATTTTTCCTGTATCGCGCCATACATTCTGGCTGGCCTGTGCTGCTTTTATTGAAACCTTTGCAGCGGCCAGTGCGGCCTGGTAGTCCGCCTCGGTGGCTTTGCCGGAGGCGGTTGAATTGCCCGAGCCGGCGCAGCCGGAGGCAAGAATTGCTGTCAGCGCGAGGCCGACAAGGTTTTTAGCGTGGTTCATAATGACCTCTTTAATTATGTTTTTTATGGTAATTTCCATTTAATTTACTGTCCTTTGCTGTTTTTTTTAAATCAGCCGCTTGATTTTAACCGCTGGCGTCTCATGTTCAAGTGCTGTTTATCTATTTGATGGCCTGTTTTGGTCGTGATTTTATTGATGAATTATTCAGCGTTTCCTTATATAATTCGTCGATTTACCAGACAAAACAGGAGCCGATATGCGCATTGCCCAGGAAGCACTCACTTTTGATGATGTGTTACTCATTCCCGCCCACTCTACGGTCCTGCCCAATGACGTTTCACTGGGTACGCAACTGACGCGAGGCATTCGGCTCAATATCCCCCTGATTTCTGCAGCGATGGACACGGTCACCGAGGCGCGGCTGGCGATTGCACTGGCACAGGAAGGTGGTATCGGCATTATCCACAAGAACATGTCAATTGAAGAGCAGGCCGCCAATGTGGCGGCGGTGAAAAAATACGAAACCGGTGTGATCAGCGAGCCGATCACGGTTTCCCCGGATACCACTATCCGTGAAGTGGTCGAGCTGACCCAGAACAACAAGATTTCCGGTGTGCCGGTGGTATCTGGCGAAGACCTGATGGGCATTATCACCTCCCGTGACCGTCGTTTTGCCACCGAGCTGGATCAGCCGGTGTCCAGCATTATGACCCCCAAGGAAAAGCTGGTAACAGTCAAAGAAGGCGCAGAGCGCGATGAAGTGCTCAGCCTGCTGCACAAGCACCGCATTGAAAAAGTACTGGTGGTTAACGATGACTTCCAGCTGCGCGGCATGATCACCGTGCGCGATATGCAAAAATCCGATGATTTTCCCAATGCCTGTAAAGACGAGCTGGGTCGCCTGCGTGTTGGCGCGGCGGTTGGTACCGGCGCGGAAACCGAGGATCGCGTTGCCGCACTGGCTGCGGCGGGCATTGATGTGATTGTGGTGGATACCGCGCATGGTCATTCCCAGGGCGTTATCAAGCGGGTCGAGTGGGTCAAGAAAAACTATCCGCAGGTACAGGTGATCGGCGGCAATATTGCCACGGCTGCGGCAGCCCGTGACCTGGTCAAGGCCGGTGCCGATGCGGTCAAGGTGGGTATTGGTCCTGGCTCAATCTGTACTACGCGTATCGTGGCCGGTGTGGGTGTGCCACAAATTTCGGCTGTCTCCAATGTGGCCAAAGAACTGGAAGGCACCGGCGTGCCACTGATTGCCGATGGCGGTGTACGCTATTCCGGTGACATTGCCAAGGCACTGGCAGCCGGGGCTTACTGTGTCATGATCGGTGGCCTGCTGGCAGGTACCGAAGAAGCGCCGGGCGAAGTGATTCTATTCCAGGGGCGTTCCTATAAATCCTACCGTGGCATGGGCTCTATCGGCGCCATGGAGCAGGGCTCAAGCGACCGTTACTTCCAGGACAAAAATGCCGGTGCAGAAAAGCTGGTGCCGGAAGGCATTGAAGGCCGTGTACCCTATAAAGGCACCATGGCTGCAGTGGTGCATCAGTTACTGGGCGGTATTCGTTCCAGCATGGGCTATGTGGGTTGTGCCAATCTGGAAGAAATGCGCAGCAAGCCCGAGTTTGTACGCATTACCGGTGCCGGTGTGCAGGAGTCCCATGTGCACGATGTGACCATCACCAAGGAAGCACCGAACTACCGCACCTGATCCGTTAGCCCATAGCTGTTTGCAACGGGCCCCGGCATGGTGCCGGGGCATTATCGTTGCGACATAGCCAGTTCATAAAGCAGACCCGATAAACAAGCCTCGATAAACGAACGATATAAGCGATACCATGACCACACAAAACATTCACTCCGATCGCATCCTGATCCTCGACTTTGGCTCACAATATACACAGCTGATTGCACGTCGCATTCGTGAAGCCGGGGTGTATTGTGAACTCTACGCATGGGATGTGAGTGAGGATGATATCAGCGCATTCAAGCCCAGCGGTATTGTGCTTTCCGGCGGCCCGGAAACGGTGACCGGCGAGCAGGCGCCGTCGGCACCGGCCTGTGTGTTCGAGATGGGTATTCCGGTGCTGGGTATCTGTTATGGCATGCAAACCATGACTGCACAACTGGGTGGCAAGGTGGAAACCGCCGAGCACCACGAATACGGTTATGCCCAGGTGCGAGCCCGTGGCCATACGCCATTATTAAAAGATATAGAAGACCATGTGACCGAAGATGGTTTCGGCCTGCTGGATGTGTGGATGAGTCACGGTGATCGCGTGGTGGAAATGCCCGATGGTTTCAAGCTGATGGCCTCCACCGACTCGGCACCGATTGCCGGTATTGCCAATGAAGAAAAACATTTCTATGGCCTGCAGTTTCACCCCGAGGTGACTCACACCAACCAGGGCCAGCGTATAATCGAACGCTTTGTGCACGAGATTTGTGGTTGCGGCAGGCTGTGGACAGCGGACAATATTATCGACGATTCGGTGGCCCGAATCCAGGCACTGGTCGGCGATGAAGAAGTTTTGCTGGGCCTGTCCGGCGGCGTTGATTCGTCGGTGGTCGCCGCGCTGTTGCATAAGGCGATCGGTGACAAGCTGACCTGCGTTTTTGTCGATAATGGTTTGCTGCGTTACCGCGAAGGTGACCAGGTGATGAAAACCTTCGCCGACCACATGGGTGTAAAAGTGATTCGGGTGGATGCAGAGCAACGTTTTCTCGATGCACTGAAAGGCAAGAATGACCCGGAAGACAAACGCAAGATCATCGGAAATATGTTTGTCGATATTTTTGAGGAACAGGCGTCGAAATTAAAAAATGCCAAATGGCTGGCGCAGGGCACCATCTACCCGGATGTGATTGAATCCGCCGGTGCCAGCACCGGCAAGGCGCATTTGATCAAGTCGCATCACAATGTCGGCGGCCTGCCGGATTACATGCAACTCAAACTGTGCGAGCCACTGCGCGAACTGTTTAAAGACGAAGTGCGCAAGCTGGGCGTAGAGCTGGGTCTGCCATACGACATGGTGTACCGTCATCCATTTCCCGGCCCTGGCTTAGGCGTGCGTATACTGGGTGAAGTGAAAAAAGAATACGCGGATATTCTGCGACTGGCGGATCATATCTTTATCGAAGAGCTGTACAAACACGACCTGTATCAGAAGGTATCACAGGCCTTTACCGTATTCCTGCCGGTAAAATCGGTGGGTGTCACCGGTGACGGTCGACGCTACCAGTGGGTGGTGTCGTTACGTGCGGTGGAAACCATCGACTTTATGACCGCACGCTGGGCACATCTGCCATATGATTTTCTCGACAATGTCTCGCGGCGCATCGTGAACGAAGTGGATGGCATTTCTCGCGTGGTGTATGACATTACCGGTAAGCCACCGGGCACGATTGAGTGGGAATAAGTGTTATTCAGGTTCGAGCTGATCGGTAAAATACAACAGGATCAGCTCGCCTAAGGCATATAGCAGCTTTCTATGCCAGTTTGTTTTGCATATTCAATACAGGTTTTCAGTCAAAAAACTCGGCGTTATTTCTGAGCTCATGGGTCAGGCCATCCAGCTTAGTTGCTATTCCCTCTAATTGTTCCACTAATGCGGTATCAATGGCTGCTTCAATCAGCAAAGCGAGCTCTTCATAGTGATTGTCTGGCAGAGTATCTCCTTTATTTTCAACAAGTTCACGAAAGCGATCAGCTACTTCCTGGGCGTGTTTGGTGCGATGCATGGTTATTTTTCCTTTTGCTTATCTTTTAAGGGTGGCTTTTCCAGCATGTGCTCCCCTTTTTCATAAATGTGGGTGGCAGAGCCAACGATAAGCGAGTCAGGCGCAACGGCTACTTCCGGATTCTTGTTAGGATAACCCATGCTATTCAATATAAATCGCATCGCATTAATACGCGCACGCTTTTTGCAATCTGATTTGATCACTGTCCAGGGAGCATCTGCAGTATCGGTGTAAAAGAACATCGCTTCTTTTGCTTCAGTGTAATCCTCCCATTTATCCAGTGAGGCTAAATCTATAGGGCTTAATTTCCACTGTTTTAATGGGTCACTGCGTCGCTTTTGAAAACGTCGAAACTGTTCATTTCGACTCACAGAAAACCACAGTTTGAATAATTTAATATCACTACGCACAAGCATGCGCTCCAGTTCAGGTGTCTGACGCATGAACTCAAGATAATCACTTGATTTACAGAATTTCATAACCCGTTCAACACCTGCCCGGTTATACCAGGAGCGGTCAAACATTACGATCTCGCCTTCGCTGGGTAAATGTTTCACGTAACGTTGAAAATACCATTGCCCTTTCTCTTCCTCGCTCGGTTTCTCAAGTGCAACGACGCGAGCGCCACGCGGGTTCATGTGTTCCATCATGCGCTTGATGGTTCCACCCTTGCCAGCAGCATCTCTGCCTTCAAAGATAATGACAACCCGTTGCCCGGTTTCCTTTATCCAGTTCTGCATTTTCAGAAGTTCGATCTGCAGTTCCTGCTTGAGTGATTCGTATTCGCTGCGGTCCATTTTGTCTTCATATGGATAGTTCGCATCAGAAAATACTTTTCGCTTACCAAGTTTTCGTACTTCTTTTGATTTTGCCAGGACCTGATCGGGTCGATCTTCTAGTGCTTTTGGCATTGTAAAATTGGCGTCTTTACTCATGCTTAACCTTCATCCGCTATACGTTAATTTTTAAGTATGCATAACTATTTGATGATTTTATACTGATATAGATCAAATTTATGGCTATTATGAGTCGGTGTGTGTAAAACCTTACTGGTTTCGTTGTTTCGCTGAAAGTATAAAATCCAGCAGGTTTGTATAAACTGGAGGTGTGGTCCATTGAATGGGGTTATTAGCTATATAAATATGAAATAACAATCAAAGGCAGAAGAAGGGCACCAGGTCTTGTGTCTTGAGCTCTCGCCCGTATTGGCAACTTTGTTCACGTTAGATAACCCTCCCTCCGCATTGCACAGCATTTTTACTAAGTAAACAATGTATCTGTACGCTATGATTACAGTTATCGAAAATGCAGGGATGCGTCATAAACAAGTAAGAGACCCTAATACCCATGTCATCCATTAGTGACGCTTTGCGAGACTTGCAACGCCAGTTTGTCGTCACGCTTCCCAGCCGTATAGCTGCGTTACATGCACAGTACCAGAAGCTCAACCTTTCCAGCTGGCAGATTGCTGAGGTGAGAATTCTGCACCACCAGCTTCACAGTCTGATCGGCAGCGCAGGCACCTTCGGCATGCAGTCACTGTCGGCTGCGGCACGTCAACTTGAAATCAGACTCAAGACCATGGTCGACGTCGAGGATGCACCGGATGCTGATGCCTGGAGGGGTATTGGTGCAGAGTTGAGGCGTATCGAACAACTGGCGCATAGCTGGATTGATACGGGAAGGGACAATCTGGAGCCGCCCCGGGCTGAGCCATGTCTTGACCGGGCAGTGCTTGTGCATCTTGTAGAGGATGACCCTGAGCAGGCTGAATACCTGTCCCGGGCACTGCGCGATGACGGCTACCAGGTAAGGGTGTTTACTGCTCTCGATGATTTCCGCTCGGCTCATGCGACAGCTGGGCGTCCTGATGCCATCGTGCTGGATATGGTTTTTCCCGAGAGTGAGAGTGGTGGAATCAAGCTGCTGAATGAGCTAAAGGCAGAGCAGGCATGTTGTCCGCCGGTGGTGTTCGTTTCGGTGCGCGACGATCTTGATGCGCGCCTTGCGGCTTATCGGGCAGGCGCCAGCCGTTATCTGCTCAAGCCGGTGGCACCGATAGTATTAATTGACCTGCTCAATACACTCACCGGTCGCATACCCCCTGAACCATATCGGGTGCTGCTGGTGGATGACGACCCCTTACTGCTGGAGGCCGAGGCCGCCATGTTGCGCGCTGCCGGTATGGTCGTGCAGGCTGTGTCGCAACCCCGAGATACCCTGGATATGCTGGATAGCTTTATTCCCGATGTGGTGCTGCTGGATGTCTACATGCCTGAAGTCAGCGGCCCGGAACTGGCGGCTATTATACGTGAACGCGATAACTACCCGAGCCTGCCTATTCTGTTTCTTTCAGCGGAGACCGACATGAGCCTGCAACTGCAGGCTCTGAACCTGGGTGGTGACGATTTTCTGGTCAAGCCGGTGCAGGCTGAGTACCTGGTCTCCGCTGTTAGCGCACGGGCGCGGCGCTCACGCCAGAATGCCTCGGTACAGCAACGTCTGCGAACCACCCTGTACGAGCGTGAGCGCGAACATCTGGCGCTGGACCATCACGCCATTGTCAGCATTGCTGACAGTAAAGGGAACATTATTGATGTTAACGACAAGTTCTGTGAGGTCAGTGGTTACAGCCGTGATGAATTGCTGGGCCAGAATCATCGCATCGTCAAGTCCGGTGAGCACCCAGCGGAGTTCTACCACGATATATGGCGTACTATAGCCGGTGGCAAGGTCTGGCAGGGCGAGATCTGTAACCGATGCAAGGATGGCTCGCTATACTGGGTGGAGTCCACCATCACACCCTTCCTGGATGAAGGCGGTAAACCTTATCAGTATGTCTCCGTGCGCACTGATATTACTCATGTAAAGGCCGCCGAGGCGGCACAGCGTAGACAGAATGCCATGCGCGCGGTTATAGGCGAAGCGGCGGCCGGGCTGCTGGCGGCGGACGCTGAAACCATGGACGCTGCCATCGAACAGGCGCTTCGCCAGTCGGGTGAGCACCTGGGTGCCGACCGCGCCTACCTGTTTCTGCTCGCCGACCACGATACGCACATGAGCAATAGTCATGAATGGTGCGCACCCGGCATCGCGCCACAGAAAGAGACATTGCAGGCTATTCCCAGGGAGTCGGTTCCCTGGTGGTGGGCGCAGATTCTGCGCGACCGGCCGATCATCGTGTCCGATGTTGCCGCGTTGCCGGACGAGGCTGCCATAGAGAAGGCAATATTCGAATCCCGGGATGTACGCGCCTTGTGTGGTTTCCCAATCCGGCGCGGCGGCAATACTCTGGGCTTTATCGGCTTCGACCAGCTGGGCGTTACGCGAGACTGGGATGCTTCGCCGCTTGATTTGCTGGCTCTGCTGGCCGGACTGATAGGTAGCGCGCTATTGCGCACGGCGTATGAGCGGGATATCCAGAGACAGCAACGTTTCACGCAGGACATACTGGATTCAGTATCCGCGAATATTGCTGTGCTCGATCAGGACGGCGTAATTGTTGCGGCCAATGAGCCCTGGAGACGTTTTGCGCGCCAGAATGCATTACAGACAGAACTGTCTGTTTCAAACACAGATGTTGGCACCCATTATCTGAATATCGTCCGTCAGGCTGAATCTGACGATCCCCTTGGTGTCGGTAATGTAGCTGCTGGTATTGAGTCGGTCATACACGGGCATGCACCCAGTTTCAGGCATGAATACCCCTGTCATTCACCGGGCAAAGATCGCTGGTTTGAAATGACAGTGATGCCATTGTCGAGCGAAGGCGGTGGCGTTGTGATCAGTCATGTCAATATTACCGAGCGTAAGCTCAGCGAACAGGCCGCCGAAGCCAGCAAAGAGCGCCTGCGCCGTGGCCAGGTCTACGCCAATATTGGTACCTGGGACTGGAATATAGTCAGTGGCGAGCTGTTCTGGACCGAGCGTATTGCGCCGCTGTTCGGTTACCCCGAAGGTGACCTGGATACTTCTTACGACAACTTCCTCGAAGCGGTGCATCCGGATGATCGGCAGGCGGTGATCGACGCAGTCAATGCCTGCGTCGAACGCGATGAACCTTATGAAATCGAGCACCGCGTGATATGGCCTGATGGCACGGTGCGCTGGCTGCTGGAGCGCGGCGCAGTGATCCGGGATGCAAAAGGTAACCCCCTGAGTATGCTGGGCGTGGTACAGGATATCGATGATCGCAAGCGTGCCGAAGTGGCCCTGGCCGAACGGGAAAGGCAGTTGCTGGAGGCGCAGAGACTGGCCTCAATCGGCAACTGGAGCGCCGACCTGACAAGCGGCGAATTGCTCTGGTCCGATGAAATCTACCGCATTTTCGGCTATCATCCCGGCAGCTTTGCCCCGAGTATCGAGGCCTTCCACGCTGCCGTGCACCCCGATGACCGTGAACTGGTACACCAGAGTGAACGTGAGGCCGAAAAAACCGGATATCATGATGTTGTACACCGCATTATAAGGCCAGATGGTAGTGTCCGTTATGTGCATGAACTGGCACAGATGCAGCTGGACGAATCGGGTAAGCCACTGCGGCTGAGCGGTACAGTGCAGGACGTAACTGAAATTAAGCTGGCCGAGCAGGAGCTGCTAATCTTTCAGCGCGTTTTCGATGCCACGGAACAGGGGATCGGCGTTACCAATGCCGCGGGTCATTTGCTCTATAGCAATCCCGCACATGATCGTCTGCTCGGTTATGAACTCAAGGAATGCCTCGGTATGCATTTCACCCAGTTTTTTTCCGAGGAAACCATGCAGTGGGCTCCCGAGACCATTATGGCAGCGATATCTGAGGGGAAAAACTGGTCGGATCTATTACCCATTGTGCGCAAGGATGGTGCTGAGCTGGTTACTGCCTCCAATGTGGGTTGTATTCCCGGCGCAGATGGTAAACCACAGTACCTGTTCAATATCATGAGCGATTACAGTCCAGAGCTGGCGCGTCAGCAGCAACTGACCCAGGCCAAGGAAGAGGCCGACCGCGCCAACCAGGCCAAATCAGAATTCCTCTCCAGTATGAGTCACGAATTGCGCACCCCCATGAACGCGATTCTCGGTTTCGGCCAGCTGATGGAATATGATGAGACGCTGTCTGATGATCATCAGGACAGTGTCAGGGAAATTCTCAAGGCCGGTAATCATCTGCTGGAGCTTATCAGCGAGGTGCTGGATCTGGCGAAGGTTGAATCCGGCAATATTGACCTGTCGCTGGAACCAGTGGAAGTATGTGCCGTGGTCGATGAGTGCCTGGCTCTGGTGGGGCCGCTGGCAGACCAGCGTAGCATCAGGCTACGACATCACGGGCTGGAGGGCGCGGCAGTGCGCGCCGACCGCACCCGCCTTAAACAGGTGTTACTCAATCTGCTCTCCAACGCTATCAAGTACAATCGTGAAGGCGGTAGCATCAGTCTCAATGTACAGCAACAGGGTGATGACCGACTGCGCATTCAAGTCACCGACACGGGTCAGGGTATCCCGGCTGACAAACTGACCGGTTTGTTCGAACCCTTCAACCGGCTGGGTGCAGAAGCGGGTGATATCGAGGGTACCGGCATCGGCCTGACCATTAGCCGGCGCATTGTCGAGATGATGGGCGGTAGGGTC
The DNA here is from genome assembly GCA_041563375.1 of Gammaproteobacteria bacterium. Taxonomy (GTDB): domain Bacteria; phylum Pseudomonadota; class Gammaproteobacteria; order SZUA-229; family SZUA-229; genus SZUA-229. The sequence goes on from JBFFND010000023.1 coordinate 9,905, forward strand.
GACGCACAAAGCGAAGTCGGTGTGGGCAGCACCTTCTGGATCGAACTGCCGTTGGAGACATTGTCCGATTCCAGTCGGCATTATGACGCAACCAGCGGAATCGGTAAAACTCAAGCCGGTTCGGCTAACGTGATCGAGCACACCGTGCTTTATATTGAAGACAACCCTTCCAATATCAAACTGATTGCCCAGCTGTTTGGTCGTATGCCGCACATTCACCTGCTTACTGCGCACACGCCTGAACTGGGTATTGAACTGGCGCTGGCACGTCAGCCTGATTTAATCCTGCTGGATATCAATATGCCCGGCATGGATGGCTACCAGGTGCTGGAAGTGCTCAAGGCCGAGAGTAGCTTGAAAACTATTCCGGTCATTGCCATCACTGCCAATGCGATGCCTCGTGATATTGAACGAGGCATAGAGGCCGGGTTTACCGACTACCTGACCAAGCCGCTCAATGTCGGGCAGTTTCTGAGTACTGTGAAATCTCAACTCGCCACACTGGATTAAGAGGGAGATTATGAGCAACGAGCATAAGCTGGCCCGTATTCTGATTGTTGATGACGAGCCGGCCAACCTGAAATTGCTGGACAAGATGCTACGCAGCCAGGGTTATGAGTCCCTGGAACTGGTCAGTGATCCGCGCGAGGTCATCACCCAGTACCAGGTGGCGCGTCCGGACCTGATCCTGCTGGATATCAATATGCCCCACCTGGACGGTTACCAGGTGATGGAGCAGCTCAAGGCGCTGAACGACCCGTTGTTGCCACCGATCGTCATTCTCACTGCACAGCAAAGTAAGGATTATCTGCTGCGCTCACTGGCTGCGGGTGCACGTGATTTTATCAGTAAGCCCTTTGATCGTAACGAACTGCTGATGCGGGTGCGCAATCTGCTGGATGCGCAGCTTGCGCACCGGGTGTTACATGATCAAAAAGATGTGCTCGAGCAGATGGTGCGTGAACGCACAGAAGAACTGCACCATACTCGCCTGCAGGTGGTGCAGCGCCTGGGCATGGCAGCGGAGTACCGTGATGAGGAAACCGGCAACCATATTCTGCGCATGAGCCATATCTGTGCTCTGCTGGCAAAAGAAATTGGCTGGGATGATAACCAGTGCGACCTGATCCTTAATGCCAGCCCGATGCACGATATCGGCAAGATCGGTATTCCCGATGCGATCCTGCTCAAGCCCGGCCGGTTCGAACCGGAAGAGTGGGAGATCATGAAAACCCATGCCACCATCGGTGCCCAGTTGCTCGATGGCGATGACAGTGACCTTATGCGCATGGCGCGCGATATCGCCCGTTCGCACCATGAAAAGTGGGATGGCAGCGGTTACCCTAATGGCCTGAGCGGTGAGCAGATTCCTGTGGCGGGGCGCATTGCTGCGCTGGCTGATGTGTTCGATGCACTGACCTCCGAACGACCCTATAAAAAAGCCTGGGCAATAGAGGAGGCGGTGGAGTTGATACAGCAAAACAGCGGCAAGCACTTTGATCCATTACTGGTGGAAGTTTTTCAGCGGGAATTGCCGCGCATCGTGGCCATTCGAGAGCAGTTTTCCGAGCCTGAGGCAGAGTAATGGAAATACCAGCTATTCCCCGGGTCGAACAGCAGCGTCTGCGGGCATTGCATGATCTCCAGCTGCTGGATACGCCAGCAGAAGAGCGCTTCGATCGGTTGACCCGCCTTGCCAGACAGATATTTTCTGTACCCATAGCGCTGGTATCGCTGGTGGACGAACAACGGCAGTGGTTCAAATCCAGCCAGGGGCTGGATGCCTGTGAAACCGGACGGGATGTATCCTTTTGCGGGCATGCCATACTCGGGCGGGAGATTTTTGAGGTTTGCGATGCCAGTCAGGATCCCCGTTTCGCCGATAATCCACTGGTCACCGGTGCCCCGCATATCCGTTTCTATGCCGGTGCGCCGCTGGTCACCGGCGATGGTTATGGTCTCGGCACACTGTGTATCATTGACAGTCAGCCGCGCCAGCTAAATGCTGACGAACGTCGGGCACTGCGCGATCTCGCGGATATCGTGGTGTCGGAAATGCTGCAGATCGAACAGTGCAAGCAAAGCCGTGACCTTAAAGCTGCCCGCCAGCTCGCCGAGGTTATTGCCCGAGCCCAGTCGCAGTTCATTCACGAGAGTGACCGGCGCAGAGCCTTTGATAAACTGCTTACAGATATTCTCGACCTGACCGCCAGTGAATATGGCTTTATCGGTGAAGTGCTGCTTACAGATGAAGGTGCCCATTACCTGAAAACCTATGCCATCACTAATATTGCCTGGAACGATGAGACACGTGCCTTCTACGAGGCCAATGCGCCACGGGGCATGGAATTCTCTAACTTGAATACCCTGTTTGGTGTCGCATTGACCAGTGGCGAGCCGGTCATTGCCAATGACCCGTATCACGACTCACGTCGCGGCGGCCTGCCTGCAGGGCACCCGGCGCTAAATGCTTTTCTCGGTATCCCCATTCATCACGGTAATGAGCTGGTTGCCATGCTGGGCATTGCCAATCGGGACGGTGGTTACGATCAGGATCTGGTTGGCTATCTCTCGCCGCTGCTGACAACCATCGGTCAACTGGTGGTGGCGGCACAGGTGCAGCAACGACAGCATGAAGACGCGGAGCGTTTGAGTGCCAGTGAACAACGTCTGGCATCGGTGATTGAGGGTACGCATATCGGTACATGGGAATGGAATGTGCAGACCGGTGATACCGTTTTCAACCAGCGCTGGGCCGAGATCGTCGGCTACACCCTGGATGAGCTGGCGCCGATCAGCATCAAAACCTGGATGGATCTGGCGCACCCTGAGGATCTGGACCGGTCCGGCGGGTTGCTGGAGCAGCATTTCGCTGGCGAACTCGAATTCTACGATTGCGTTGCCCGCATGCGTCATAAAGACGGCCACTGGGTCTGGGTACATGATCGCGGCCGGGTGGTTAGCTGGACGGTTGATGGTAAACCCCTGCTGATGAGTGGTACCCATGCCGATGTCACGGACCAGAAGCAGGCAGAACAGGCACTGCAGGCCAGTGAGGCGCGCCTGCGGGGGCTGTTCGAGCTCTCACCCATTGGCATTGCCCTGAATGACTATGAAAGCGGTGCATTCGTGGATCTCAACCAGGCGCTGCTAGAGCCAACCGGTTATAGCCGCGACGAATTCATTGCCCTGAGTTACTGGGAAATCACCCCGCGAGAGTATGAGTTGCAGGAAAAACAGCAACTCGAGAGTATGGAGAAGACCGGTCGTTACGGTCCCTACGAGAAAGAGTATATCCGTAAGGATGGCAGTCGCTATCCTGTGCTGCTCAACGGTATGGTGGTGTATGACAGCAATGGGCGCAAACTGATCTGGTCGATTATCGAGGATATCAGCGAGCGCAAGCGTATTGATCGCATGAAAAACGAGTTCATCTCCACCGTCAGCCATGAGCTGCGCACGCCACTCACGGCTATCTCCGGTGCGCTTGGCCTGGTGGTGGGCGGTGCGGCTGGGGATTTGCCGGAGAAAATGCAGGAGATGCTGGAGATTGCCCACAAAAACAGCCAGCGTCTGGGTATTCTGATCAACGACTTGCTGGATATGGAAAAACTAGTGGCCGGAAAAATGCGTTTCGAGATGCAGTTGCAGGCACTGCAGCCGTTGCTGGAACAGGCTATTCAGGATAACCAGACGTATGCGGACTCTTTTTGTGTGCAGCTGTGCCTCGGCCAGAGCGCAGGCGATACGC
>JBFFND010000024.1:0-13371 GCA_041563375.1 Gammaproteobacteria bacterium
TGCTTTCCTTTACTTGGAGTACAGTTCAACTACCAGTTGTTCGTTAATATCTGCTGACAGATCACTACGCTCAGGAACAGATTTGAATACCGCTTCCATCTTGTTCTCGTCCAGCTCGATCCAGTCAGCAACGCCACGGGATTTAACCAGCTGTAACGCATCCTGAATACGCGACTGCTTTTTTGCTTTCTCGCGTACAGAAATTTTGTCATTAGCTTTAACGACGTATGAAGGGATATTAACCAGCTGGTCATTAACCATAATGGCTTTATGACTGATCAGCTGGCGCGCTTCATTACGTGTTGAACCAAAACCACTGCGGTAAACGACGTTGTCTAAACGGGTTTCCAGGCATTGCAGCAGATTGTCACCAGTCGAACCTTTCTGTGAGGCTGACTTTTTGTAGTAGTTTACAAACTGCTTTTCCAGTACACCGTAAATACGACGTAATTTTTGTTTTTCACGAAGCTGTAAACCATAATCGGTTAAACGACCACGTGCAGCGCCGTGCTGACCTGGTTTCTGTTCCAGCTTACATTTACTATCCAGTGCGCGAATGCCTGATTTGTGTTCCAGATCAACGCCTTCACGACGGCTTAGCTTACATTTAGGACCTAAATAACGAGCCACGACTAATCTCCAGGCTTATACACGGCGTCGTTTTGGAGGACGACAGCCATTGTGTGGGATAGGGGTAATATCACTAATATTAGTGATTTTGAAACCTGCGTTGTTAAGTGAACGAACTGCAGACTCACGTCCGGGTCCAGGCCCCTTAACTAGTACTTCCAGGTTCTTAACACCGTAGTCTTTTGCGCGGGTACCGGCACGTTCTGCAGCAACCTGTGCCGCAAACGGTGTGCTCTTACGTGAACCACGGAAACCTGAACCACCGGCAGTGGCCCAAGACAAGGTGTTACCTTGACGATCAGATATGGTTACGATGGTGTTATTAAATGACGCATAAATATGTGCCACACCATCAGTGATCGTACGTTTTACTTTCTTTTTAGCCGTTGGTTTTGCCATTACTGTTACCTAAATAACCAAATTATTTACGTATCGGGCGCTTGGGGCCCTTACGTGTACGAGCATTAGTCTTAGTACGTTGACCACGCAACGGTAGACTGCGGCGATGACGGATACCACGGTTACAACCCATATCCATCAGACGCTTGATGCTCATCGATACTTCACGTCGTAAATCACCTTCTACGATGAATTTACCTACTTGCGTACGCAGTGATTCGAGCTCATCTTCGCTCAGCGTACTCATTTTCGCCGTAGGGTCTATATTACATTCAGTACAGATACCCTGCGCACGGGTACGTCCAATACCATAGATGTAAGTCAAGCCTATGACAGTATGTTTTTGATCAGGTATGTTAATACCAGCTATACGGGCCATTCAATCCGTCTCCAGAATCGCGCAAAGCGCGGCATTTTAGCGATATTTCGCCTGTAAATCAACCTTGACGTTGCTTATGTCGTGGATCTTTACAAATCACACGTACAACACCATTTCTCTTAATAACCTTACAGTTTCTGCAAATCTTTTTCACAGATGCACGAACTTTCATAACTGCTCTCGCTTCAGGGTTATAGACTAGGTATTCTTACCTAATCCCTTAAAGTTGGCTTTTTTCATTAAGCCTTCATACTGCTGCGACATCATGTGTGACTGCATCTGGGCCATGAAATCCATAACCACGATCACAATGATTAGCAGAGACGTACCACCGAAATAGAATGGTACATTCCAGTATAAAATCAGAAATTCCGGCAACAGACACACCGCTGTTATATACAGTGCGCCCACCAGAGTCAGACGTGTCATCACGCCATCAATATACTTGGCTGTCTGCTCGCCTGGGCGAATTCCGGGGATAAATGCACCGGATTTCTTCAGGTTATCGGCGGTTTCACGGCTATTAAACACCAGCGCGGTGTAGAAAAAGCAGAAGAAAATAATCGCCGCAGCGTAAAACATTACATACACAGGCTGGCCCGGAGACAATGTTGTCGACAGGTCCGCCAGCCATTCCATGCCCTGTGACTGGCCAAACCAGCCGCCCATAGTGGCAGGAAACAGGATAATGCTGGACGCAAATATGGGTGGTATTACCCCCGCCATATTCAGCTTCAGTGGCAGGTGGCTGCTCTGAGCAGCATACATTTTACGCCCCTGCTGGCGTTTTGCATAATTGACCGTAATCCGGCGCTGGCCACGTTCTACAAAGATAACGAAGGCCGTAACACCGATTGCCAGCATAAACAGTACAATGGCTGTCAGCGTATGCAGTTCACCGGTGCGAACCAGCTCACCGGTACCACCGATTGCCGCAGGCAGACCTGCGACGATACCGGCAAAGATAATAATCGATATGCCGTTGCCTATGCCTCGCTCACTGATCTGCTCACCCAGCCACATCAGGAATACGGTGCCAGTTACCAGCGAAGCAACCGCGATCACATAGAACGACAGGGCCGACTCAACATACACCAATGGCGAGCCCTGGTGCGTCTGTGAAAGCAGCATATTCGCCACACCAATGGACTGGAACAATGCCAGCGCCACTGTACCGTAGCGGGTATACATGGTGATCTTACGACGACCCGCTTCACCTTCTTTTTTCAGCTGCTCCAGGCTAGGAACCGTCACTGTCAGCAGCTGCATAATGATCGATGCAGAGATATATGGCATAACACCCAGTGCAAACAATGACATACGCTCCAGCGCACCACCGGAGAACATATTGAACACGTCCAGTATGGTCCCTGACTGCTGATCAAAGATCGCAGACATGATGGTCGGATTAACGCCCGGAACCGGAATAAAGGTTCCGATCCGGTAAACGATCAGCGCACCCACTACAAAGAGGATGCGCTGTCTGAGTTCCTGCAACTTGCTTAGGTCGACTGCCATAAGGTTTCCGCTATGCTTCTACTTTACCGCCTGCAGCTTCAATTGCAGCTTGTGCGCCTTTAGTTGCCTTTACACCCTGCAGTGTAACCGCTGAACTAATTTCACCAGACAGTATTACTTTTGCTTTCTTGGTTGTTGCCGGAACGATGTTCGCATCGATCAGGGCCTGCAGGTTGACGCTATCAGCACCCAGCTTCTGCAATTCATCCAGACGAACTTCTGCGCTGTATTTTGCAGAGCGCGAGTTAAAGCCAACCTTGGGCAAACGACGCTGAATAGGCATCTGACCGCCTTCGAAGCCGACCTTGTGGAAACCACCATTACGTGATTTCTGACCCTTGTGACCACGACCACAGGTTTTACCCAGGCCTGAACCAATACCACGGCCTACGCGCTTACGTGTCTTGCGACTACCATCAGCTGGTTTAAGAGTATTTAATTGCATCTTAAACATCCTCTACCTTCACCATATAGGCGATCTTGTTGATCATGCCACGGTTTTCAGGTGTATCAATAACTTCTACCGAGTGATTTGTACGACGCAAGCCCAGACCTTTAGCACATGCCTGATGTGACTTAAGTCGACCGATCGTACTCTTATATAGTGTTACCTTAATCTTCTTCTGTGCCATGACGATTAGCCTAATATTTCTTCAACTTTCTTGCCGCGCTTAGCCGCAATTGATTGAGGTGAACGCATTCTCTGCAGACCGTCAACAGTCGCACGAACAACATTAATCGGGTTACGTGTACCATTGATCTTAGCCAGTACATTTTTAACACCAACGGCTTCAAATACTGCACGCATCGCGCCACCGGCGATAATACCAGTACCATCTGAAGCGGGCTGCATATACACATTGGCCGCACCATGCTCACCGATAACCGGGTGCTGAAGTGTTTCATCACGCAGATGAACCTTCTTCATGTTTTTGCGCGCCTTTTCCATAGCTTTCTGGATTGCGGCAGGTACTTCTTTTGCCTTGCCGTATCCAATACCGACTGAACCATCACCGTCGCCAACAACAGTCAGTGCAGTAAAACCGAACTGACGACCACCTTTTACCACTTTAGCAACACGGTTAACGGTTACTAACTTTTCGATCAGGTCGTCTTTATTATCTTTTTGAACGTCTGCTTTAGTTGCCATAATAATGCCCTTAGAATTCCAGACCGTTTTCACGTGCCGCATCAGCTAATGCTTTAACACGACCATGATACTTAAAACCAGAGCGGTCAAATGCAACGCTAGTCACACCAGCAGCTTTTGATTTTTCAGCGATCAATTTACCTACTGCTGCGGCCGCATCTGCGTTACCGGTCGCTTTCACTGCAGACTTAACATCGGCATCCAGTGTAGAAGCAGAAGCCAGTGTTGTTGCGCCATCGGCAGACAGAATTTGCGCATACATATGACGCGGGGTACGGTGAATACTTAATCTAACCGCACCTAACTCACGGATCTTCATACGTGTGCGCTTGGAGCGACGAATACGAGTTTGTTTCTTTGAATTCATCTCAGCACCTACTTCTTCTTAGCTTCTTTACGAACTACATATTCATCAGAGTAGCGTACACCCTTGCCCTTATAAGGCTCTGGCGGACGGTAAGCACGGATTTCAGCTGAAACCTGGCCTACTTTCTGTTTGTCAGCACCTTTAACCAGAATTTCTGTCTGGCTTGGTGTTTCAACGCTAATACCTTCAGGTACTGCGTATTCAACAGGGTGAGAAAAACCTAATGAAAGATTTAATTTATTACCTTGTGCCTGGGCACGGTAACCAACACCAACAAGCTCCAGCTTCTTCTCGAAACCTTCACTCACACCAACCACCATATTGTTCACTAAAGAACGCATAGTGCCGGTCATCGCCATGGCTGTCTCAGCTACTGGCGACAGGGTTAATACGGCACCTTCCTGAGCAATTGAAACCGTGTCATGCAAATTCATCGAAAGATTGCCTTTAGGCCCCTTCACACTAACTTGCTGACCGGCAATACTCACATCTGTTCCGGCTGGTACATTAATCGGTTTTTTTGCAATACGTGACATATCTAAACCCCTTATGCTACTGAGCAGATCAACTCACCACCGATGCCTGCAGCACGTGCAGCACGGTCAGTCATCATGCCCTTGGAGGTTGATACGATAACAATACCTAAACCATTTAATACTTTGGGTATCTCGTCTGTGTTCTTGTATACGCGAAGGCCTGGGCGACTCATACGCTGAATCTTTTCAATAACAGGCTTGCCATCGTGATACTTTAAAGAAACAGTCAGTTGTGGCTTTGCATCTTCAGTAACAGAAAAGTCATTGATATAGCCTTCGTCTTTCAGAACTTGGGCAATTGACTGTTTCATATTAGATGCAGGCATAGCGACATCCGCTTTGGCAGCAGACTGACCATTTCGAATACGAGTCAGCATATCTGCGATAGGATCTGACATACTCATAATCTTATACCTTACTCAAATATTTAAATTAAATTACCAGCTGGCCTTAACCAGACCTGGAACATCACCGCGCATCATAGCTTCACGTAACTTAATACGTGACAGACCAAATTTACGGTAGTAACCGTGAGGACGACCAGTAATCTGGCAACGATTACGACGACGAGATGGACTGGAGTCGCGTGGTAACTTTTGCATTTTTACCTGCGCATCCATTTTATCTTCGTAGCTGGCTTCAGGATCCTTGAGAACGGCCTTAAGCGTTTCACGTTTCTCGAAGTCTCTTTCTACCAGTTTGGCGCGTTTCTTTTCGCGCTGCATCATCGATACTTTTGCCATGTTCTACCCTATGCTCTCGGCTTAGTTTTTAAATGGGAAGTTAAACGCTTTCAGTAAAGCTTTAGCTTCTTCATCTGTTTTTGCACTCGTTGTAATGGTGATATCCATTCCACGAATCTTGTCGATTTTTTCAAAATCAATTTCCGGGAAGATAATCTGCTCTTTAACACCCATGCTGTAATTGCCACGACCGTCAAAAGACTTACCATTCAAACCACGGAAGTCACGAATTCGTGGCACCGCAATATTAATTAAGCGATCAAGGAACTCATACATACGCTCTTTGCGGAGAGTAACCTTACAACCGATTGGAGCACCTTCGCGCAGCTTGAATGCCGCAACAGATTTGCGCGCAATCGTCATCAGAGCTTTCTGACCTGCAATACTTTCCATATCGGAACGCGCAGATTCAACAACCTTCTTGTCTGATACGCCTTCGCCTACACCCATATTCAGAGTGATTTTCTCTATGCGTGGCACTTCCATAGGGTTTTTATAACCCTGCTCTTCCATCAACTGCTTCATGATGGTGCTTTTGTATGTTTCTTGTAACCTTGCCATTGTTCTGGTCACCTATTTATACGTCTACAGCTTCGTTATTAGACTTGAAGACGCGAATTTTCTTACCATCTTCCAAGACTTTAATACCAACACGATCACCCTTGTTTGTTGCAGGGTTAAAAGGCATTACATTAGAAATGTGGATAGACATTTCCTTTTCAATAATACCGCCCTCAACACCCGCCATTGGGTTAGGTTTGGCGTGCTTCTTTACCACGTTTACGTTTTCAACCATAACGCGGTCACCCAGGATTGCCATTACAGATCCACGACGGCCTTTATCTTTGCCTGCGGTTACTATAACTTCATCACCTTTCTTGATTCTTTGCATTGCACTAACTCCCTTACAGAACTTCTGGAGCCAGAGAAATAATTTTCATAAATTTCTCGTTACGCAGCTCGCGAGTAACAGGGCCAAAAATACGCGTACCGATTGGCTGCAGGTTGTTATTCAAAATAACCGCAGCATTATTGTCGAAACGAATCAGTGAGCCGTCAGAACGACGCACACCTTTTGCAGTTCGCACAACAACAGCGTTGTAAACTTCGCCTTTCTTAACTTTGCCTCTTGGAATTGCTTCCTTGATGCTTACTTTAATAACATCACCTACAGAAGCATAACGACGATGTGAGCCACCCAGTACTTTTATACACTGTACCCGGCGAGCTCCGCTGTTATCTGCTGCATTGAGAACGCTTTGCATCTGAATCATGACGACACCAAATATCTCTAATTAATCTATTAAACTGCAGGTGCCTTTTCGACAACCTTAACCAGTTTCCAGGATTTTGTTTTTGAAACAGGCGCACACTGTTCAATCAGAACGGTATCACCAACTTCACACTCGTTTGACTCATCATGTACACTCAACTTTGTTGAGCGCTTAACGATTTTGCCATATAGAGGGTGCTTTACACGACGCTCAATTGTTACAGTAGCCGACTTTTCCATCTTATTACTGGTAACAACACCGCGAAGTGTTCTTTGTAACTTATCTGAGCTCATTGTCTTTCACCCGCCTGCTTTTTCTCAGCAAGAATAGTTTTAATGCGAGCAATATCGCGACGTACGTTTTTAAACAGATGCGGCTTGGACATCTGGCCCGCACCCTGCTGCATACGTAAATTAAACTGTTCTTTGCGTAAGTTCAGAAGCTCTTCCTTCAGACCAGCTTCGTCTTTCTCTTTGTATTCTTTTACACTAGCCATTACATCACCGCACGAGTAACAAATGTTGTTTTAATTGGCAATTTAGCGGCTGCCAACTGAAAAGCCTCTCTTGCCAGCTCTTCCGAAACACCTTCCATTTCATAGAGAACAGAACCTGGCTGAATTTTAGCAACCCAGTAATCCACGTTACCCTTACCTTTACCCATTCGAACTTCTAATGGCTTGGTAGAGATTGGTGTATCCGGGAAGATACGAATCCAGATTTTTCCGCCACGCTTGATATGACGAGTCATTGCACGACGCGCCGCTTCAATCTGACGTGCAGTAATACGACCACGAGCAACTGCTTTTAGACCGAACTCGCCAAAGCTCACTTTGTTACCATTTTGAGCCAGACCGCGATTACGCCCTTTCTGATATTTTCTGAATTTTGTACGTTTAGGCTGAAGCATCTCTATCCCCTATTTACCAGACTTATTGGGTTTAGCGTCTTGCTGAGCTGCATTACGCTTCTGCTCAAGATCAAAGACTTCACCTTTGTAAATCCACACTTTCACGCCCAGAATACCGTAGGTTGTAAGAGCTTCTGCAAATCCATAGTCAATGTCAGCACGTAATGTATGAAGAGGCACTCGACCTTCTCTGTAACATTCGCTACGTGCAATCTCTGCACCGTTCAAACGACCGGCAACATTGATCTTGATACCCTGACCGCCCATGCGCATAGTGTTCTGCATGGAGCGCTTCATTGCTCGGCGGAACATTACACGACGTTCCAGCTGTTGTGCGATACTTTCCGCAACCAGCTGAGCGTCCAGTTCAGGCTTACGAATTTCTTCGATATTGATTTTCACATTATTGATGTGAAGTCCCAGAATACCGGATACATCTTTGCGTAACGCTTCAATATCAGCGCCTTTTTTACCGATAACCACACCAGGGCGCGCTGTGTGTATGGTAATCACAGCCGCACGAGTTGGGCGCTCAATCTGAATCCGGCTAACATTAGCTGCTGCCAGTTTTTTCTTCAGAAATTCACGAACTTTAATATCGGCATTAAGCAGCTTTGGATATTCCTTGCTGTTCGCATACCATTTTGTATTCCAGTCTGAAGATATACCCAGACGTATTCCTACAGGATGTACTTTTTGGCCCATTCTGCTTCTCTCTTAACGGTCTGCAACCATAACCGTGATATGGCTGGTACGTTTTAAAATTCGGTTAGCACGACCTTTAGCGCGGGCTTGAATGCGCTTCATAGTCGGGCCCTCATCAACAAATGTGCGAGATACTTTTAATTCATCGATATCTGCACCTTCGTTATGCTCAGCATTAGCAATCGCAGACTCAAGTACCTTCTGTACCAGGTCAGCGCCTTTCTTGTTGCTGAACGTTAATGTGTTGAGCGCTTGCTCAACGGGTAAACCACGTATTTGATCTACAATCAGACGACACTTCTGAGGAGATATACGGGCAAAGCGATGTTTTGCTGCTACTTCCATTATCCTATCCTCTATCTCTTCGACTTCTTATCAGCTACGTGACCTTTGTAGGTACGAGTCAGTGCAAATTCACCTAACTTGTGACCTACCATGTTCTCGTTAATCAGAACGGGAACATGCTGACGACCATTATGTACTGCGATTGTCAGACCAACCATTTCAGGGAAGATAGTAGAACGACGTGACCAGGTTTTAATTGGACGACGATTATTCTCTTCTACTGCCTTCTCGACCTTAACCATCAGATGATGGTCAATAAATGGTCCTTTTTTTAATGAACGTGGCACTTTAATTACCCTCGATTATTTACGGTTGTTACGGCGACGAACAATCATATTGTTAGTGCGCTTGTTGCTGCGAGTCTTCTTACCCTTGGTAGGCACACCCCATGGAGAAACAGGATGACGACCACCAGAAGTACGGCCTTCACCACCACCATGTGGGTGATCAACCGGGTTCATCGCAACACCACGAACGGTCGGGCGAACACCGCGCCAACGCTTCGCACCCGCCTTACCCAGTGAACGCAAGCTGTGCTCACTGTTACTAACTTCACCAATCGTCGCACGACAATCAACGTGAACCTTACGCATCTCACCTGAGCGCATACGCACGGTTACATATGAACCTTCACGCGCAACCAGCTGAACTGACGCACCGGCACTGCGTGCCATTTGCGCACCCTTGCCAGGCTTTAACTCAATGCAATGAATCTGCGAACCTACAGGTACATTACGTAATGGCATTGCATTACCGCTCTTGATGGGCGCGTTAGCACCAGAGCTGATTTCATCACCCTGCTTCACACCCTTGGGCGCGATAATGTAACGACGCTCACCATCTGCATACTTAAGCAGTGCAATATGTGCAGTACGGTTTGGATCATATTCAAGACGCTCTACAACAGCTGGAACACCATCTTTAGAACGCTTGAAATCAATTACACGGTAATGTTGCTTATGACCACCACCGACGTGACGTGTTGTAATACGACCTGCGTTATTACGACCGCCTTTCTTTGATTTCTTTTCCAGCAGCGGAGCATGAGGAGCACCTTTATGCAGATCAGGGTTTACTACCTTAACTACAAAACGGCGACCCGGAGAAGTTGGCTTGGATTTTACAAGTGCCATCGTCTACGCCTTCTTAGTTTGAACCAGCGAAGTCTATGTCCTGGCCTTCCGCCAGTTTCACATAAGCTTTACGCCAGTCAGAACGTTTACCCATACGTTGACCAAATCGCTTGGCCTTACCCTTTACATTCATTACTCGTACTTGAGCAACTTTAACTTCAAACAGCTCTTCTACAGCCTGCTTGATTTCAAGCTTTGTCGCAGTTGTGTCAACTTTAAACACATGCGTTGCAGCCGCATCGGCCGCCATTGTTGCCTTTTCAGAAATAACCGGTGCTCTCAGCACCTGCAGAATACGTTCCTGACCCATCATGCCAGCCACTCCTCTAATGCACGCAGTGCACCCACGGTCATCAGCACCTTGTCTGCACTGACCAGATCAACAGCACTCACACCAGCAACGTCCGTCACATCCAGATAAGGAATGTTGCGCGCCGCCAGGTACAGATTCTCATCCGCTGTTTCTGAAACAATCAGGCCCTTCGACATATCGAGATCATTCAACTTGGTGATCAGGCCTTTTGTCTTTGGTGCATCAACAGCAATATCCTCAACCACCAGCAAACGATCCTGACGAATCAGTTCGGAGACGATTGAACTCATTGCCGCGCGGTACATCTTCTTGTTCAGCTTTACAGAATGATCACGTGGTACAGCCGCGAATGTTTTGCCGCCTGAACGCCAGATAGGACTACGAATAGTACCTGCACGGGCACCTACAAGAAAACTTACAACCGCCTGATGAACCAGGCCTTCGTTGAAGTCTCGTGCAAACACCTTGTCAGCAACGGTCACTTTATCGCTTGCTTTATGTAACTGAAGATCCATTGGAATCTAACCCCTTTTAACCTATGCCTTCATCGCAGCGCGTATAACCACGTCGCCGCCTTTGGCACCAGGCACAGAACCTTTTATCAACAACAGGCCGCGCGCTTCATCAACACGCACCAACTCAAGAGTTTGCGCAGTGCGCTGCTTGTCACCCATGTGACCCGCCATTTTCTTACCCTTGAAAACTCGACCAGGCGTCTGACACTGACCGATAGAGCCTGGCGCACGGTGAGAAACCGAGTTACCGTGAGTCGCATCCTGCATGGCAAAACCCCAGCGCTTAACGCCACCGGCGAAACCCTTACCGATTGTCTTGCCAGTCACATCAACCTTCTGACCCGCTTCAAACATGGTTACGCCCAGCTCTGAACCCGCTTCGTATTCAGTCGCCCCGTCTACACGGAACTCCCATAAACCACGACCCGCTTCTACACCCGCTTTCGCATAGTGGCCTGCGGCAGACTTGCTTACACGAGACGCACGACGTGAGCCTGTTGTAACCTGAATTGCATCATAACCGTCTGTCTCAACTGTCTTAACCTGCGTAACGCGGTTTGGCGACACCTCAACAACTGTTACTGGAATCGATACGCCATCTTCAGTGAAGATTCGTGTCATTCCGCATTTTTTACCGACTAAACCGATAGTCATGTCTGCATCCCGATGTACTTGTGAAGCCAGCCGGCTTCGTTAACTTTTTCGTGTATTTCTACTAAATAACCCGAACAGAATTCGGGTCAAGTGAATCACGCATTCTAACATGCATTTACAATCCCTGACTACATCTGAGTTCATAAAATTGTAAATACTTACCTGTTTTTTTACCGCATGCTGTCGAGCCGACAGCAACTGGGCTTCTCCGGAATCCACCACGAAATCAGCTAGTTAGCATTTCGCAGCCAGGGCTCCGGGCTCCCAGCCAGAATCAGTGCTATGGCCTGACTAGTTCAGTTTGATCTGAACATCTACACCTGCAGCCAGATCAAGCTTCATCAACGCATCCACCGTTTTGTCAGTTGGATCTACGATATCCAGCAGACGCTTGTGGGTACGCAGCTCGTACTGGTCACGCGCATCTTTATTAACGTGCGGTGAAATCAGAACAGTAAAGCGCTCTTTCTTGGTTGGCAGAGGAATCGGGCCCTTTACATGAGCACCGGTTCGCTTTGCTGTATCCACAATTTCAGTGCATGAACGATCAACCAGTCGATGATCGAAAGACTTCAGACGGATACGGATTTTTTGGTTAGCTGCCATAATAATTACTCGATAATCTTACTTACAACGCCCGCACCTACAGTACGGCCACCTTCGCGAATCGCGAAACGCAGGCCTTCTTCCATAGCGATCGGGGCAATCAGGGTTACCGTCATCTTCACGTTATCACCTGGCATAACCATTTCTACGCCTTCGGGTAAATCACATGCGCCGGTCACATCCGTTGTACGGAAGTAGAACTGGGGACGGTAGTTGTTAAAGAATGGCGTGTGACGACCACCCTCTTCCTTGCTCAGTACGTATACTTCACATTCAAACTTGTTGTGTGGCGTGATTGACTTGGGCTTACAGCACACCTGGCCACGCTCAACGTCTTCACGCTTGGTGCCACGCAGCAGCAGACCCACGTTATCACCCGCCTGACCCTGGTCCAGCAGCTTGCGGAACATCTCAACACCCGTACAGGTGGTGGTCTGCGTATCACGGATACCCACGATTTCGATCTCTTCACCGACGTTGATCACGCCACGCTCGATACGACCGGTTACCACCGTGCCACGACCAGAGATTGAGAATACGTCCTCAACCGGCATCAGGAACGGCTGGTCTACCGCGCGCTCTGGCTCAGGAATGTATTCATCCATCGCTTCAACCAGACGCACGATCGAAGGCGCGCCGATTTCAGAGGTGTCGCCTTCCAGCGCCTTCAGTGCAGAACCCTTGATAATCGGGGTGTCATCACCGGGGAAGTCATAGCTGTCCAGCAGCTCACGCACTTCCATTTCAACCAGCTCCATCAGCTCTTCGTCGTCAACCATGTCTGCCTTGTTCAGGTAAACCACGATGTAAGGTACGCCAACCTGACGTGACAGCAGGATGTGCTCACGGGTCTGGGGCATTGGGCCGTCAGCCGCTGAACAGACCAGGATCGCGCCATCCATCTGTGCCGCACCGGTAATCATGTTCTTTACATAGTCGGCGTGGCCAGGGCAGTCTACGTGCGCGTAGTGACGTGTCGCTGATTCATACTCTACGTGTGACGTCGCAATCGTAATACCACGTGCTTTTTCTTCAGGGGCATTATCAATCTGATCAAACGCTCTCAGGTCGCCACCGTGCGTCTCTGCCATAACTTTCGTCAGGGCCGCTGTCAGAGTTGTTTTACCATGGTCAACGTGACCGATTGTGCCCACGTTTACATGGGGCTTATTACGTTGAAATTTTTCCTTGGACA
>JBFFND010000025.1:0-13323 GCA_041563375.1 Gammaproteobacteria bacterium
ATATCGGCGAGCCCAATGCGCTGATCGGTTTTGCCGGTCCTCGGGTGATTGAGCAGACCGTGCGTGAAACCCTGCCGGAAGGGTTCCAGCGCAGCGAGTTCCTGCTGGAGCACGGTGCGATAGACATGATTATCGATCGCCGTGATATGCGCGACAAGCTGGCGAGTATTCTGAGTATGCTGCAAAACAAACCGGCGGCATAAGTCACGATTTATTACCGGCCCATTCGCTGGCCCATTCGTTGGCCTGTTATCGCAGGCCGGTTCAAAACTGACCAGTAATACCCAAACTATCACCAGTGAAGATGAACCGAATGCGATTTAATTCACTCGCCGACTGGCTAGACTGGCAACAAAGCCTTAATCCCAAAACCATTGATCTGGGTCTGCAGCGGGTTGCCGAGGTTTTGCAGCGCCTGCAACTGTCGGCGGATTTTCCCTGCCCGGTGATCACCGTTGCGGGCACTAATGGCAAAGGTTCCACGGTGGCCTTGCTGGAGTCAATTCTGAGTGAGTCCGGCCTCAGGGTTGGTTGCTATACCTCGCCGCATATCCTGGACTA
This sequence comes from Gammaproteobacteria bacterium, assembly GCA_041563375.1. Lineage (GTDB taxonomy): Bacteria > Pseudomonadota > Gammaproteobacteria > SZUA-229 > SZUA-229 > SZUA-229. Next base: position 562 of record JBFFND010000025.1, read on the forward strand.
CAACGAACGCATTCGTCTGCAGCAGCAGCCGGTGAGTGAGCAGATGCTGTGTCAGGCCTTTGATGAGATTGACCAGGCCAGGGATTCGCTGCCTCTTACCTATTTTGAATTCGGCACCCTGGCCGCACTTCTGATCTTTGCACAACAGGACGTGGATGTGGCGGTGCTTGAAGTCGGGCTGGGTGGTCGACTTGATGCCGTGAATGTAGTTGATGCCGATGTGGCCGTGATTACCAGTATCGACATTGATCATGTGGACTGGCTGGGTGCCGACAGGCAAAGCATTGCACGGGAAAAGGCGGGCATTATGCGCGCCAAACGCCCGGCAATTATTGCTTTTGATGATCCGCCAGCTTCATTACTGCAGCACGCTGATGCGCTGGGAGCAAAACTGACTCGTAAAGGTATCGATTATCAGTTTGGCCGGACAGCTGATGCAGAATGGCAGTTACAGTCTGGCTGCATCACGCTGCAGCAACTGCCTTTGCCAGCCCTGCGGGGCGAGTTTCAGTTGCAGAATGCTGCAGCGGCCATACTGGCGATTGAGGCGCTGCGTGAAAAGGCCGGACAGCTTCTTGATGATGTAACCCCGCAGTCCGTTGCGCGGGGCCTGCAACGGGTCCAGCTGGCGGGACGTTTTCAGCAGCTGGTGCAGCAGCCCGTGGTGTGGCTGGATGTGGCACATAATCAGCAGTCTGCACAGGTGCTGGCGCAACTGCTGGCGCAGGCTGCGCCTGGCTGTGCAAACACCATTGCAGTGGTGGCCATGCTGGCTGATAAAGCGGTGCATGAGGTATTGCAGGAAATGCGGCCGGTGGTGAACAGCTGGTGTACGGCAGGGCTGGATGTGGCGCGCGGCCTGCCTGCAAAAAACATGGCACAGGCGGTGCGTGAGCTGCATGCAGGTGTTAGACTTAGCGCCTGTGAAACCGTGGCGGAAGCCTGCGCGCAGGCGCTTCAACAGGCGACTGCGAACGACTGCATTATTGTCTTCGGCTCTTTCTATACGGTGGCTGAGGCGACAGCGTTTTTTACCACAGCACATGATGAGTTGGCACGGGACTCAGACGGCTAACAGCATGTTCTGTCATACTGGAAATCGGATTGGATAAGAAACTCAGAAAACGTTTAATCGGCGCGATTGTGCTGGCCGCTTTTATGGTGATTCTGTTGCCGGAGTGGTTTGATGGTTCCGGGCATAAGTCCCGATACGGTGAGCAGGTGCAGATGCCGGAAAAAGCCGAGCTGAAACCCATTGCCGATTACATGGCGGCACGCGACAGCGACGACACGATTAACCGGCAGATCAAACCGGAAGAGTCCTCTATCCATGCCTGGGCCTTACAGGTGGGCAGCTTCTCGCAAAAACGCAATGCCGAAGCGATGCGTGATAACTTGCGCGCCAAAGGCTATGCCAGTTATGTGGATGTGCAGCGTTCCCCCGAGGGTGACAGCTATCGGGTGCGCATTGGCCCCGAGCTGGATCAGCAACAGCTGGAAGTGCTGCGTGAAGAAATTCGTCGCAAGGAAGACATTGACGGTATGGTGGTGCAACATCCATGAGACAGGGCCTGGCGCATGTGATCCTAACTGCACCGATGTGTTTTATCCGCGTGATGCCGGTAAGGCAATTTGCTATGATTGCCGCTTTATACAATGGGGACGCTGAATGACACTGGTGGATTTTGGAATCGTTATTATCATTGCGGTTTTGCTGGTACTGGGACTGATCTGGGGTTTTGTGAAAATTGCCATTGCCCTCGGCACATGGATCGCCGCCAGCATGGTGTCGTTTAATTTCGCGCCGAATCTTGCGTCTTCCCTGTTAACTTCGATTGAGTCGCCGCCGATGCGCCTGGCCGCGGCGATGGGCATACTGTTTGTGCTGACCTTGATGGTGGGTGCGGTGGTCAGCTTCCTGGTGCGTCAGTTTGTCAGTAAAACCGGGCTGAGCGGGCTTGATCGAGTGCTCGGCATGGTCATTGGCTTTTCTCTGGGGCTGGTGGTTGTGGTTGCGCTGGTATTTGTTGCTGGTTTAACCCAGGCGCCCAGTTATGACTGGTGGCAGTCTTCCATTTTGATTGAACGTTTTGAATCACTGGCAACCTGGTTGCAGGGTTATTTGCCGGATGATGTGGCGAAGTATTTTTCATATTAATTCAGGTCGAGCAGACTTGTTGTTGAGGTATCTATGTGCGGTATAGTCGGTATAGTTGGCCGAAGTCCTGTTAATCAATTGTTATACGATGCATTAACCCTGTTGCAGCATCGTGGACAGGACGCTGCAGGCATTGTTACCAGTGACGGTAACAAGTTTCACCTGCGCAAGGGTAACGGGCTGGTAAGTGATGTGTTCCGTGCCGATAACATGGTGCAGCTGGTGGGGCATATGGGGATAGGTCATGTGCGTTACCCCACGGCGGGTTGTTCCTCAGCCGCAGAAGCCCAGCCGTTCTATGTTAACTCGCCCTATGGTATTGCGATGGCGCATAACGGTAACTTGACCAATGCGGCTGAGCTCAAAGCCCAGTTGTACCAGGATGATTTGCGCCATATCAACACCGAATCCGATTCGGAGATTCTGCTCAATGTGTTTGCCCATGAACTGCAGGCACTGAATAAACTGCAGGTGACTTCAGAAGAAATTTTCAAAGCGGTTGAAGCGGTTCACCGCCGTTGTCGCGGTGGTTATGCGGTGGTGTCCACCATTGTTGGTAAGGGCGTACTGGCGTTTCGTGATCCGTTCGGTATTCGCCCCGCCTGTTTCGGCAAACGCGAAACCGATGACGGTGTTGAATACATGGTGGCATCGGAAAGTGTGGCGCTGCATGCGCTGGGTTTCAAACTGGTGCGGGATCTGCAACCGGGTGAAGCCATCTACATCGATATCGAAGGCAACCTGAGCACTCGCCAATGTGCACAGGATCCGCAAAACGTGCCCTGTATTTTCGAGTACGTGTACTTTGTCCGACCTGACTCAATCATTGATGATATTTCAGTGTACAAGGCGCGGCTGCGCATGGGTAAAACCCTGGTAAAGAAAATTCTTAAAGAGCGTCCGCAGCACGATATTGATGTGGTGATCCCGATTCCCGACACCAGCCGAACCGCGGCACTGGAAGTGGCATTTCACCTGAATGTGAAATACCGTGAAGGTTTTATCAAGAACCGTTATATCGGCCGTACTTTTATTATGCCGGGACAGACCCAGCGTAAAAAATCAGTACGCCAGAAACTCAATGCCATCGACCTCGAGTTCAAGGATAAAAATGTGTTGCTGGTGGATGATTCGATTGTGCGTGGCACCACCTCCAAGCAGATTATCCAGATGGCGCGTGAAGCAGGTGCTAAAAATGTCTATATGGCCTCGGCTGCGCCCCCGGTGCGACACCCCAATGTGTATGGCATTGATATGCCATCACCCAAAGAGTTTGTTGCCGACAATCGCACGATCGAGGAAATCACTCAGGAGATTGGTGCCGACTGGCTGATCTATCAGGATCTTGATGACCTGATCAAGGCGGTGCAGTACAGCAACAATACCATTAAGCAGTTTGATTGCTCCTGTTTTAATGGTGAATACATCACCGGTGATGTGGATGCAGCATACCTCGACCATCTGGAGCAGCTGCGTTCCGATGCCGCGAAGAGTATGCGTGAATATGCCGATACGCTGGCGGGCATAGACCTTTACAGTAATCAGTAATGCTGGCAGTGGTTATCTGTATAAAAACTACAATTACGGGTGCACGCATGGCGCTTGCCTTGTTGTTATGTGGCTTGCTGCCCGCTATAGCGGTGGCCGCCGAGACGGTCATACAGGACAGGGATAGAGCAGCAGTAACGACAGCTGCTGTGACGGAAACATCGGCAGATGAAGCACTGTTTGCCAAAGCGGTCAGTCTGTCGCAACAGCAACAGTGGGCGGAAGCGGAAAGTATTTACCGTGCGCTGTTAAAGTCGCGTCCGCAGTGGCCGGAACCAAAAAATAATCTAGCCATTGTGCTGCTCAAAACCGGGCGCCTGGAACAGGCCAAGCAGATGCTGGAGCAGGCGGTGGTGAGTTCGCCAAGTTACCGTGTCGCACAGGCCAATCGTAGTCAACTATATAATTATCTGGCCACCCAGGCGTATCACAAGGCGCTGGGAGAGCCGGCAGAGCTGGAGCCGCCGACACTGGATCTGATTGGCCAGGTTCATCAGAACATCAGGCTGGTTGAAAAACCGGTGGAGGTGATCGTTGAAAAGCAGATTGAAGTGCCGGTGGAAGTGATTGTAGAAAAGCCGGTGATTGATCGCAGTGAATTTACCCGGACTGAGCAGGTGGATCTGAGTGCCGAGCGTAATTTACAGATCAAACAGCAGATCCAGCAACAATTAACGCGCTGGTCGCAGGCCTGGTCGTCTGGCGATTATGACACCTATATACAGGCGTATTCCAGTGAGTTTGATCCGGGCGATCCCACGACCAGCCTGGCAGAATGGAAAAATATTCGCCATGCAAAACTGAAGTATGCGAGAGATACACGTGTCACGCTCGACAGGCTGCGGGTATTTGTGGAAGCCTCGGCACAGTATGCACTGGTTGAGTTTGTACAGGCGTATCGTTCTGCCAGTTACAGTGACACGGTGTTGAAGCAGTTGTATATGACAAAAAGCGATAATAACTGGCGTATACTCTCTGAGAGAGTGATTAAAACCTATTAAGCTGTGTGCATGTTATGAAATACCTGGTGATCCCCTTTCTGTTATTGCTGTCATCCATCGGTACGGCCAGTGAGCGTCATCCAGAAGCTCGGCTGCTGGATGCGCTGCAGTCTATACAGGCATTGCAGTTCGACAGGGCCGAGCAGCAACTGAATCAGCTGATAAGCGAACGGCCGGATTTCAAACTGGCACAGCTGGTTTACGCCGATGTGCTGATGGCGAAAACCGGTGCCCTGCCGGATGTTGGGGTGGGACTAAAGCAGTCGGAACACAGATCATTGCTGCTGACTGAAATCAGAAACCGCTACAGTGCGGCCAATGATGCCACCATTCAGAACAAATACCCTGCGGTGCTGGCACGACTGGATAGTCATTATCGCCATTCCATCCTGGTGGATTTAAGCAAATCCCGTTTATATGTATTCGATACTGCGGGTGAAACCCCTCTACTGATCGATGATTATTTTGTCTCCATGGGACGTGGCGGTTCAGGCAAGGTGAATGAAGGCGATCTGAAAACGCCGATGGGGGTGTATTTTGTGCAGTCCTATATTTCACCGGGCCAGCTGGCGGACAAATACGGTTCCGGCGCCTATCCGATTAATTACCCCAATGCCTGGGATCGCCTCAATGGTAAAACCGGTCACGGCATCTGGCTACATGGCACGCGCAGTGGCACCTATAATCGACCGCCGCTGGCATCCGAAGGCTGTGTGGTGTTACCCAACGAAGACCTGCTCAAGGTCGGCTCCTATATCGATCTGAAAAATACGCCGGTGCTGATTGGAGAGAACATACAATGGTTGAGTCTGTCTCAGTGGCAACAACACCAGCTAGCATTCAACCGGATTCATCAGCAATGGGAAAAAGACTGGGAAAGCCTTAACGTTGAAAATTACCTGGCGCACTATTCCGCGCGCTTTTACAGTGGCAAGCAGGACTATGTCAGCTGGGCGGCGCATAAACGTCGGGTTGCACAGTACAAAAGCTTCGTTGATGTGAAGTTATCCAATCTCAGCCTGCTGCTGCACCCTAATGAGGATGTGATGGTGGCAACCTATCTACAGACCTACAACAGCGATAATTTTTCCAGTCAGAGCTGGAAGCGTCAGTACTGGAATCGTGAGGCGGATGGTGAGTGGCGTATTGTATTTGAAGGTGAGATTGCCGCACCCGTCACCGAGCAACTGGCGCGTAATTAATACTTTTTCTGTTGTCTGATTAAATGCTCTGTGACGGTTTACTGTGTCGTCATGGATTGTTGTGGAATATGCTGTATCAGCCACCTCACCAGATCTGTCCAGATACGATCGACTTCCTGCGGCGACGGCATTATGCCGGCATAGGGGAGCTCCACGGTCACCACCGGAATGCCTTCCTGCAATGCTGCATAGTTGCCCAGCGAACCCGGGTAGGTGCCGAGTAAATTCAGATATAAAGGCCCCAGGCGCTGTGGCGGTTTTGCCGAGCCATCAAAATCCACCACCCCGTAAGGTGCGTGCACTGAAACAATCGCATCCGGTTTGAATTCATTAATCAGTTTTATCAGCCAGCGGGTTTCGGCTTCACTTGCTGGCTGATCACCGGGATAGCGTCGCGGGTCGCTATAGGCCCGCTGCTTCCAGTATTCGAGACTGTGGGTAAGGCTGCCATTATTGGGAAAGTTACGGTTCAGATCAACGCCGTTGGCATTCATGCGTTGCGAGTTGTTGCGCAGTAAACCATCGGGATTGACCAGTGGTGCCACCTTCCAGTGAAACAACCCGCTGTGATGTCGGTCGAGTATCTGCATCCACTTGAACATAATAGTCACCGATGAATACTCATCACCATGGATGCCGCCAAGTAATAAAATTCTTGCCTGTGGTGTGCGCTTTTCCAGCAGAGGCGGGTATTCTTTAATCAGCAGTGGTTGCTGTTGATATGAGTTGAAGCCGGAGATGGTCAGTTTTCGTTGCAGGCATTCATCCAGCGTGACGCTGGCCAGCTTGCCGGAAATATTGATACAGGCCTGATGTGCATCAATGCTGGCCGATGCCGAATGATTCACAAATAAAAAAAATGTCAGCAGATAAATGCGTGTTAGCATATAGTTAGTTAAAATTTCAGTACCGGTTAATTAATCTGTAACCGGGTTGTAAAAAATATGTCAGCAGTCCAGCGAATCATTGTCGATGTCAGCCAGCAAAAACTGTTTGCGTTAAATTCGCAACAGCAGGTGTTGTTCGAGTATGCAGTGTCCACTTCACGCTATGGCGTGGGCAATCAGGACGGCAGCTTTAAAACCCCGCCGGGTGAGCATAGTATCGCACAGAAAATCGGCGATGGCTGTGCCAGAGAAGAGGTATTTATTGGCCGCCAGCCACAGGGCCTGCTGAGTGAACTGCAGGCGGCGGGCAAAAGCCTGCCGGAGGATATCATTACTGCGCGCATACTCAGGTTACAGGGGCTGCAACCAGGCATAAACCAGGGTGATGGTATCGACAGTTATCAGCGCTATATTTACATTCACGGCACCGTTGATGAAGCTTCGATTGGTCTGCCTGCGTCGCACGGTTGTGTGCGTATGCGCAATGATGACGTGATCGAGCTGTTTGACCAGGTGGAGACCGGTTGCCGCGTCTCCATACAAGTAGAAATGGAAACATAACCATGAGTGATTACGACGAATTAGAAGCCGAGTGGGGCCTCGCAACCCAGGCGGTGAGGGCGGGGCAAAGCCGCAGCCATGAGCAGGAACACAGTGAGCCGATTTTTCTCACCTCAAGCTTCGTGTTCTCGTCTGCGGCAGAGGCCGCGGCACGTTTTGCCGGTGATCAGCCAGGCAATATCTACTCCCGCTTTACCAACCCGACAGTACGCACCTTCGAGCAGCGTCTGGCGCGCATGGAAGGCGCGGAATGTGGCGTGGCCACGGCGTCCGGTATGGCGGCGATCCTCTCCACCTGCCTGGGGCTGCTTAAAAGTGGTGATCACATTGTTTCATCGCGCAGTATCTTTGGTACCACCACGGTGTTATTCAATAATTTTCTGGCGCGACTGGGCATTGAAACCACCTTTGTCGACCTGACGGATCTGGCCGCCTGGGATAAGGCAATCCAGAAAAATACCCGCCTGCTTTTTCTGGAAACCCCGTCCAATCCGTTGACTGAAATAGTCGATATTAAAGCGCTGGCGGATATAGCCCATCAGCACGACTGTTTACTCGCAGTTGATAACTGTTTCTGTACGCCGGCGCTGCAACGCCCGATTTCCCTGGGCGCTGACATCGTGATTCACTCCGCCACCAAATACATTGATGGTCAGGGCCGTTGCATGGGTGGTGCAGTACTGGGCAGTGAAAAAATCGTAGGTACCGAGGTGTACAGTTTTTTGCGCAGTGCCGGTCCTACCATGAGTGCCTTTAACGCATGGGTGTTTTTAAAGGGGCTGGAAACGCTGAATATCCGTATGCAGGCGCACAGCCAGAATGCGCTGCAACTGGCGCAGTGGCTGGAACAACAGCCGCAGGTGGCACGGGTGTATTACCCCGGTTTGCCATCGCACCCGCAACATGAGCTGGCAAAAAGCCAGCAGTCCGGTTTTGGTGGCTTGCTGTCATTTGAACTAAAGGGCGGTAAGGATGCGGGCTGGGCACTGATCGACGCCACGCAAATCTGCTCGATTACCGCTAATCTGGGTGATACTAAAACCACCATAACTCACCCGGCGACCACCACCCATGGCCGGCTCACGGACGAGCAGCGCCAGGCATCCGGCATAGCGGATGGACTGATTCGGATTGCCGTGGGTCTGGAAGATATTGAAGATATAAAACGTGATCTGGCACGGGGCATGTAAGGCGATTTTGCGAGGCTGCCGCAGCCTTTTTCAGTTTGCTGATTAAGCGCTGCGCTCGTCCGCCAGATTATCAGATACAAACAGGCTTGCCGACGTTCAGTCGTGCAGCCTAAACCAGGTATATACAGGTCATCTTCCGTGTCTACATCAGATAAATCCATTAATTCTCACAGCAACAGAGTTGCCCAGGATGAATTTAGCCAGGGTGGTACCCCGTTAATCCTGGTGGTGGATGATGATGTGGTGGTGCGCAATATGATGTGCAAACTGTTGCGCAAACAGGGCTATGACGTGATTGAAGCCGGTAATGGCATTGAAGGTGTCGAGCACTTTCGCCAACATCAGCCGCAGATGGTACTGCTTGATGTGATTATGCCCATGATGAATGGCTTTGAAGCCTGCCAGCAAATGCGAGAACTGGATGCAGATTTCGCTATCCCGATTATTATGCTCACCGGGCTGGATGATGTGGTATCGGTGGACAGGGCGTTTACAGCCGGTGCCACCGATTTTATTACCAAGCCAATTAACTGGAGCCTGTTTTCACAGCGGGTGCGTTATGCATTGCGCGCACGGGGGGCTGATTGTTCCCGGCATAAAAACCGTCAGCGTATTGACCATGCACTGAATACCGCCAGGCTGGGTTACTGGGACTGGGATCTTGCAACCGGCGAGTTCAGTATGCCGCCAGCTGCACTGGACATGCTGGGTATTGATCGCAATCAGCGACTACAGCTGGATGATCTGCTCAGCTATGTGCCCGAGGAAGACCGTGAACGGGTGCATTATGCCTTTAACGATGCCCGACAGCGAGGCACGGGCTTTATGCTGGAGCACCGCCTGCAGGGCATGGATAATAAGGAACGTTATGTTTACCAGCATGCCGATGTGCAGATGGGCGCGGATCATAAGCCCGCGTACGTACTGGGAACCATTCAGGATATTACCGCGCTGAAACGGGCCGAAGACATGATTCTGCACCAGGCCTATCATGACCTGCTCACCGACTTGCCCAACCAGACCCTGTTCAAGGAACGACTGACCCATGCCATCAAGGTTGCGGAACATGCCGGTCACATGGTGGCAGTTGTGGTGATGGATATAGATCGCTTTCAGTTAATTAATGACAGCCTGGGCCATGATATTGGCAATGAGTTACTGCTGGGCTTCGCCGGTTTTTTACGCGGTATTGTGTTTGAAGGGGATACACTGGCCAGAATCAGCGGCAATGAGTTTGCCCTGTTACTGGAGAGCCCGGCTTCCACTGAGGAAATCAATCAGCTGTTACAGCAGATCCATCGGTCTCTTAAACAGACTGAATTCGACCTGGCCGGTGAAGCGGTAGTGGTGTCACTCAGTATGGGGGTCGCGCTGTATCCGGAGGATGAACTGGATGCCACCGGGCTGATGCAATGTGCCAATGCCGCGATGCGCAAGGCCAAGAGTCTGGGTGGTGGCCAGCAGCATTTTTACACCCACGATATGAATCGTCGTGTGGACGATCGGCTGCGCATGGAAAATGATTTGCGTCATGCGCTGGATAATGGCGAGCTGGAGCTGTTTTATCAGCCGCAGGTGGATGCGCAGAGTAGACAGATTATTGCGGCGGAAGCACTGGTGCGCTGGCGGCATAAAAGCCATGGACTGGTACCGCCCATTCGTTTTATCCCACTGGCCGAAGAAACCGGCCTGATTCAACCGTTGGGTGAATATGTCATGCGTCATGCCATGGCACAGTTGAAACAGTGGCATCAGATGGGGCAGCCGTTAAAGCTGGGTATTAATCTGTCGGCGCGGCAGTTTATGCAGACCGACCTGGTGGATCAGGTTAAGCAACTGATCGCCGATTACCAGATTGAGCCGGCATTCATTGATCTCGAAATCACTGAAACTATCGTCATGCAGGATGCGGAAAACAGTATTCGCAAAATGCACCTGTTGAAAAAGACCGGGGTGACATTGTCGATGGATGATTTTGGAACTGGATACTCATCACTGAGCTATCTGCATCAGTTTCCGCTGGATGTCATCAAGATTGACCGTTCCTTTATCGAGGATATTCATGGCAACCCGCAGGATGGTGCCATTGCACGAGCGGTGATTGCCATGGCTCACAGTATGAATTTGCAGGTGATTGCAGAAGGCGTGGAGACAGAAACTCAGTTTGCATTTCTTAAACAGCATGGTTGTGAAATGGTTCAGGGCTATCTGATTTCACCGCCGCTGAGCGCAGCTGAATTTACCGAGCTGTTGCAGGCGGACAAGCACCCGCCTGGCGCTTAATTGACGCAGTGTGTTGCCCGGCTGGCTATTGCTGGCCGGGTTGCCAGTCCACAGGAAAGCGCCCACTGAGTATATAGGCAAAGGCAATTACTTCAGCGATCACCCGATACAGGTTCTCCGGGATTTCATCTCCCAGCTCGAGTTCTGCCAGCACGGATACCAGTTCGCTGTCCTGCTGCAGGGGGACGCCGTTTTCCTCGGCAATGCGTATGATCTCCTCGGCGATTTTTCCAATGCCGGTGGCGCTGACCGTGGGTGCACTGTAGCCATCATATTCCAGTGCCACGGCGATTGGCTGTTTCGGTTGTTTCATATATTCTCATCCAGCAGGTGTGTCTGGGGTGGCAGCACCGGTGACTCAACACTGGCGCGTGTGCTGACCCGCATGCCACCCACCACAAAACCCGCCTGGTCCAGGTTGCTCTGTAATACCGGCAGCAGTGAGCGTACCCGGGCGCTGGTAGTATCCTGTTCACAGTAAAAAACACTGGAGACCTGGTTGTCCATCAGGTGGATATCTGCCTGCAGTTTACCCAGCGTGTTGAATTTGAAATAAATGCTTGCCTTCCAGCCCTGTTGTGCCGGATCCTGTGCCGCGTTTTCCTGCTCAATGCGAAAGTGAACATCCTGCGTCTGCTCCTTGTCCTTTAACAGCAGGTTGAATAACAACAGGGTCAGGCCATCTGCCTCGCGGCTCAGTGGTTGCAGCTGAAAACTGCTGAGCTGGCCCAGTGATCGTTCCACCTGGGTTGCCAGATCCAGCAGCATAAACCGGGTATTGAGCAGGCTCATCAGTTCCTGGGTGTGCTGCGCCGAGCCGGTTTTATGCTGCAACGTCTGGCTGATCAGCTCCGCCAGTGCGCGTACGTCCGTGGAGAGGTTTGTCACGGGCTGCTGGCCGCTTAATAGCTGCACTACGGGCTGTAACAGGCTGCGTGGCAGCATCTGTATGAGTCGCTCACTGAGACTGTTATAGCTGCGGATACTGCCCTGTAATAACTGTTGTATCTGCTGGCGCTGTTCGTTCGACAGTGGACCTGCCTCCATTTCGGCGGGCGGTTTGCCAAGGCCGCTGCTGTTGAGCAGCTGGCGGACACCCAGCAGCAGCTGTTTAAAATCCTGGCTTAGACTGGCGCTATTGCCCTGGCTTAGACTCTGCAGTTTTGATTCCAGAAAAATACCACTGTTTTCAATCTGCCATTTCAGCTGTTTTCCACTGAGCTGTTCGGGGGGCAGTTGCAAGGCGTTCTGCAGCTGGTTTAGCTGGCTGATCAGTTTCTCGGGTAACAGATTAAGTCCCGGTTTATTAGCAAGAATGGCCTGCGCTGTTTGCAGCGGCTGGCTAAAGGCCTGCTGGATGGCAATAAACTGGCGCAATTTCATTTGTGCCAGTTGCGTGTGGGTTAGTTCGGCATTGCTGGCAGGCGCCTGCTTGGGCGGTAAAATCGTCAGCAGTGGCAGTTTTCCCAGCTCCGCATCACCCGCCGCTTTGACCAGTAGTTTAATTTCCTGGCCGGTTTCCAGCCTGATCGGGGTTTTCGCCTGCAGTGTGTGTTCGCCCAGCTGTATCAGTACTTTTGACATGGCCTCACCGCCACGCTGCGTGGTGGCGCTCAGCACCTGGCCCACGCGCAGGGTCTCACTGACCCGGCTGATCAGCTCGCTGGGCATACTGCTACTGGGTTTTATTGGCGGTATATTAATCATGGCTATGGCATCTTACACAGTGTGACCTGGGTTCATCAGAGAGAGTGACAGTTTTTTGGCTGTCTGCCCAGTCTCATATGGCTATATCGGCCAAAACGCTGACTTATACAGGCCAGAACGCAGTTAGGTGTTAGTGTTTTGCTATCCCGGTGGGCCTGAAAGCGGCTTCTCCAGGTAACACTGAAGCAACAGCGAACAGTATGGAGATTGATCTATCTTATTGAA
>JBFFND010000026.1:0-12617 GCA_041563375.1 Gammaproteobacteria bacterium
CGAAGTGCGAGAAGATGCCCTCAACCTGCACGTGAGGGCACTTCAGACTGGCCTCCAACAGGCTTTCGGCGCTGTAATAGTGCACACCGATACGCTCCATACCAGTGTCGATCTTGAGGTGCACCCGGGCGGTCGTGCCCATCTGGCAGGCTGCCTCCTCAACCTGCTCCAGTTTTTCGACCGAGGAGGCCGTCATGGTGAGATCGTGTTCCAGGAAATGGGGCACCTGGTTGCCCAGGATGCCTCCCAGAACCAGAATGGGGGCGGTCACGCCCATTTCCCGCAGCAGGATACCTTCCTCCAGGACCGCCGTCCCAAGGTAGTCCGCGCCTAGCGATTCCATCAGTCTGGCGACCTGCACCAGGCCGTGACCTGGCAACTCAACCGTTTCATTAACCCGGGTAACACTGGAATGCCGATGCGCATGCGCCTCTTCGTCTTTCCAGTGAAACAGATTGCCTAAAAACATAGTTGTCCCTTTGATTATTTTTCCTAACATAAAGCACCCTCCATGCCATATCGATTATTTTCATTAATATCAATTAGTTATCTTATATTTGGCGAATTATCGCCACGGTAAAATGCAAAACACGCAGGATCAAGTGAGTCTGAGTAGAAAAATGCAACGCGCCTGCCAGGCACAATCTATCACTGCCGGTGGGAATAGGAAATGAAGGCCAGTAAGCAGGGAGCAGCCTGTTTACTGGCCTGTCAGCAGGAACTGAGAATCTGCATCAGTCTGGGCCGGATAACCTGATCACGGCTGTATCTGGCCAGGTGGCAACGACCATGATAGCCAGCCGTTTCAGCGGCATACTGTTATAAAATGACTCGTTCAGGGGATTACCTGCGGTCAAAATAAGGAAATAATACAGATAGAACCACCATTCTGTTTACAGGAATGTTAATATAGAAACGACTAACTCGGGCCGTATGAGACCTGTGATTTAAATGATAAAAATTGAATTGCCTTAACATGGAAAGAACACGCTGAAACCGGACTTTGGACAATATTTTCAACCAGGCCAATTTTATTATGAATAGATCACTGATAGCCCCCCTGGCAGCCATCCTGTCACTCAGTTCCTGCGGCACCGGCAGCGGAACAGATACAGCTGGCCGTGGCGTAGACACCGTCACCCTTCAGGGAAAGCAGTCAAGCCTGAGTATCAGCATTACCGATGCAGTTATCGATAGTGCACAGAAAGTCAGCGTACAGTTCACCAGCATCAGCATCCAGCCCGAAGATGGCGAAGCCATCGAATACACATTTGATTCCCCACAGAACATCGATCTGCTAAGCCTGCAAGGCACCGTGTTTGCAAACCTGATGAGTGAACAGATTATTCCCACTGGCAAATATGAATCCATCCGGCTACATGTAAATGCCAGCCAGGACGGAGTGAATGACTCGTTCATTCAACTAAACGATGGCAGCGAGCATGAACTGTTTATTCCTAGCGGCAGCCAGAGTGGGCTAAAAATCAACAGCGGCTTTGAATTGAGTGAATCACAGGACCTTCACCTGATGATCGACTTTGATCTACGTAAATCAGTGGTGTTCAGCAACAATGAATACAAACTGCGACCCACTCTGAGAATGGTCAATATGCAAGATGTTGAACATATCAGTGGCAGCATTGATGCCGCATTACTCACAGCTGGGCACTGCAGCGACTTAGACCCGGAGACGGGCAATGCGGTGTACCTGTTTGAAGGTCATGATATTACAGCCGATGACATCGATAACAACTCAGGCCCGGTAACATCAGCAGCGGTTAATCTGAACGCGGAAAGCGGCCTTTATGAATACACCCTGGCCTTTATGCCACCGGGTGAATACACCCTGGCTTTCACATGCCAGGCAGACGATGACGACCCTGAGGACAATGACGCTATTGTTTTCAGTCACTCAGAAAACATTACCGTTGAGACAGCAGAAGACAGCCCGGCCATTAACCTCATGCGCTAAAAAACGGCTCAGATCAGCCTGGCGTTAAGCCACTGTTTCAGGTCTTCAAATTCAAGTGGCCTGGTGTAGTGATAACCCTGCACCCGGTCACAACCCATTTCTGCCAGCAATTGCAGAACGGCCTCATCCTCCACCCCTTCCGCTACTACAGAGATACCCAAATCATGCGCCATGGTTATGGTGGCACTTACAATCGGGAAATTAACTGACCACTGATTCAGCTCCTTGACAAACGATTTATCAATCTTCAGTTCACTGATTGGAAACTTCTGCAGATAGGAGAGAGAAGAGTAGCCAGTCCCAAAGTCGTCAATGGAAATTTTTATACCTTCATCTTTAAACATGTCGAGTATCTCCGCCGAACGCAATGGATTTTTCATGATCGCGTTTTCGGTCACCTCGATATACAGGTTCCCTCTGGGAAATCTTGCCTGTTCAAGTGCACTGGTGATTGAGTTAAATAATGAATTATCCAGAAGATCAACCGGCGATACGTTTATTGAGACATGAAAATCCGGATATATCTCCACCAATTCCTGAAAAGACGCCAGGTTGTTTCTGACAACAGAACTGGTTAGTTCACCGATAAGATTTTCACGCTCGGCTATAGGGATAAATTTATCCGGATAAATTGTACCCAGCTGTGGGTGCTGCCAACGTAACAACAGCTCGCAACCACACGGGGTTCCTGTAGCAATATTGATTTTGGGTTGATAAAGCGCAGAAAAATGACCTGACCTGATACTGTTCTTTAAATCATTTGCCAGCATCAGGCTTTCATAATGGTTGCGATCCATTTCCGGGTCATATACAGCGAGTGACACATTGTTCTGCTTGGCACAATACATTGCTACATCCGCACGACTCATTAACAAACCTGCATCGTCACCATGATCCGGGTAAACTGAAATACCGATACTTGAGCCTATTTTCAACAGGTGGTTATTTACTTCAAACTTGGGCTTAATTAGATCAACCACTTTATTCGCAATCTTTTCCGCATCCTGCTGATCTGCACCCATCAGAATAAAACTGAATTCATCTCCGCCTATTCTGGCAACGGTATCCGATTCACGCAATCCGGTCTGCATACGTCGCGCTACAATTTTCAGCACCTCATCCCCCACACCATGTCCGAGGGTGTCATTAATTTCCTTAAATCGATCAAGATCGAGAAGCAATACAGAAAATGGGCTGTTATCGCGTGCTGAGCGGGCAATCGACTGTTCAAGTCGATCATTAAATAAATAGCGATTCGGCAGGCCGGTTAAGTCATCGTGTGCCGCCTTATGCTGCATATGTGCCGCGATATCAACCAGGGATAGCCGCATAAGCTCCAGGTCGTTTGCCAGAAACTGTATCTCACGCAATCCTGATGAAACACCCAGAGGCACGTCAACATTTCCATTCGCAATATCTTTGGAGCGCTCTCTCAACTGATACAATGGCTTATGTATCAAACGTGTAATCGCCGCGATTATAAGAATAATGGCCAGCAGATAAACCATTAATGCATAAATTATTTTTTCCTTAACGATATTATAGTCATTAATTACTGCCGACTCATCAAAACCAAGCCTGAGCCGGGATATAGCCTCACCATCGCCTTTAAAATAAACTGGCACATCAAAGTAATAAACATCATCACCGTTTGTGCCAACCATTTTGTCTTCTACAAACTCTTCTGTGATCTGCAAGGACTCATCCCTGGGCCTGATTACAAGATCATTGTCACTCAGTATTTCTATATACTGGATATTACCACCAAGAATCGATGTCTCAAGAATACTGAGAACATCACCCTGATCTTCCGTTAACGACTTGGTTGATAATACGTCCGCTAATAAGCCGGCAACCTCAGTAACATGACCAAGATACTGCTCATAGGACGACACTTTATATTGACTGGTTATTTCGTTGTATAAAAACGGAATAACCGCCATGTGAACAAGAAAAACAGCAACTACCATATAGGTGGTTATACTGAAAACCCTTTTTTTCTGACTTGTTACCATAATACCTGTACAACCCTGACTTCCTTACTTTGTTGCGCTGTTTTCAAGTCCATAAAAGTCACATCGTTTTTGTTATTTTTCAGATGTTCTATTAATTCTGAGAGCGACTTAATCTGCTTTACTTTTTCGCCACCCTGGCGGAATATTCTTTTTACAGTTTTTCGCCTGTAACCACGTTCGGTCATGTGCATCACATTTTCGAGAAAGGCTTTATACAAAGCCGGGGCTGATAAATTTATCACCGGCTGATTAATGCCACTGTCCACTGACGGTTCCAGGCCAAGATATATTCTTCTAATTTCAAGAACACTGATCTTCTGCACTGGTGAACCCTGCGCCACAACAAGAACCCCGCTATCACCTTGACCCGCGTTAGCCATTGCCATGGGGAAACAGCCAGGCAACAATAACAACCAGATGACAAGCCTGCTTAAACTGAAATTAATGTTTAAGTCTGACACCATGCCCATAAACCTAGAAGACAAAATCTACACCCAGTGACAACAGTTCCGCATCACCTAATACGGGTATTGCAATACCTTTGTCTTCTGTCTTGTCGTATTGAATCTTGAAGGCCGTCGAGTCATTATAATCCCAGCGTAGTCCAATGCTATTGGTTGTATGATATTCGTCGCCACCCCCCGCATTAAGTTGCTGCTTTAATGACGAACGGGTTATATGTGGTATGAATTTTCCCCAGTGATAGCCGAGCGATAGCATATGGGTATCAACTGTAATCTCACTGGCATCACGCTCATACCTGTTCAGCTCGGACAACAGAATGAATCGATTTAAATTTAAATTGACCGAGATACCCGAAAAGACCTGCTTTACATCTTCAGCAACGACCACGCCATTCACTGATCGATCCAGCTGACCCTGCATATAAGTGGTACGCAGCTCTAACCAGTTACCTGACAGTTCCACCACCAGGCCAAACATGTTTTTCCAGGTTTCATCAACCGCTGCACCAGACAACAGGCTCAACAGATCATTGTCGTGAGAGTCTTCTCTACCTGTATACAGATTAACCAGCACATCCCACTCGTTCAGGTAGGACTGGTACTGAAGATTGACACCGTTATAGTTTGAGATTTGCCAGGTGTAATTGTCTGCAGGTACACGAACCCAGTGATAGACATAGCCTACATCAAAGAAATCTGAGTAGTAATAAAGAGGCAGACGCTTGCGCCCGGCCTGAATGGAAAACTCTGCATTCAGCTGATAGCTGAGATAAGCCCAGTCCAGCTCGACATCGTAATCCATGGCACCATTACTGGTTGCCTGAATCACAAACATCAGGTCGTTATCCAGATTCGTTTTTAGCTGCACCCCGACAGAGGTATCCGGCGAAAGAGACCAGTCATCATCATATACAGCCGCTTTGGGGTAATCTGCAAGATACCTGTCGCCGCTGCTTGCACGTCCTGCAACAACCGAAGCATAGCCACTCAGCACGTAATCTGCATAAACCGGCGTTACCTGTAACAGTAGCAAACCACACAGGGCTGCTAGATTCATTCGCCTGAACAACAAAATCATAAATCTCGCTTATTAACAGGCCGGTAGCCTGCCCTTGTCTTAATATCGGAATAGCCAGTGGATCGCAGACAAACAAAAAGTATACTGTATATACGTCACTATATCCTGCGTTATACAGACAGGTGGGCTTATTTAGAGGACTGGTTGTGCGCCAGTAATAGCCATTCAAATGATATGTCTTTTTCAATCACCGGGCATAGCTTTTAAAAGAACATCTATTCTTTAATTATCATGCTTAAAAATAGCTGATGCAGTGCACATCCAGCGGTAAAACTGCATGAACATCACCCGTTCGAGGCAGATAATTGAATTACTTACAGCGCGGCCAGCTCCCATCAGCTTGCTGAGCAAAGTCTGAACAATTCCATACGTCGATGGCGTCTAACTTAACTTTTTTTCGCGAGTGTCTTGAACAACTCACCCAGCTCCATCGGCATGGGGAAAAACAGCGTGGAGCTACCCGACTTGGTGGACATGTCGTTCATGGTCTGCAGGTAACGTAACTGCAGCGCGCCGGGATGACGGCCGATAATTTCCGCGGCTTCGGACAGCTTCTCCGCGGCCTGCAGTTCACCTTCTGCATGAATCACCTTGGCACGTCGTTCACGTTCCGCCTCGGCCTGACGTGCAATCGCACGGATCATGTTCTCGTTGAGATCCACATGCTTGATCTCCACATTGGTGACCTTGATGCCCCAGGCGTCGGTCTGCTTGTCAAGAATCTCCTGGATATCGACATTGAGCTTGTCGCGCTCGGACAGCATCTCGTCCAGATCATGTTTGCCCAGTACCGAGCGCAAGGTGGTCTGCGCCAGCTGGCTGGTGGCAGCGTAGTAATCTTCCACCTGGATAATCGCCTTGGCTGAGTCCATCACACGGAAATACAGCACCGCGTTCACGCGCACGGTGACGTTATCCTGGGAGATTACATCCTGGCTGGGTACATCCAGCGTGATAATCCGCAGGTCGACCCGCACCATGCGCTGGATACCCGGAATAACGATCACCAGGCCGGGGCCCTTCACGGTCTGGAAGCGCCCGAGGAAAAACACCACGCCACGCACATACTCGGGCAGGATACGGATAGAAATAAGAACAAGGCCGAGTATCAGGCCCAGTGGAACCAGATAGCTAATCATGGGGCATCTCCTTTGTTACTAGCAGTGTGTTGGTCAAGCGGCTCCACCTGCAGGCGCAGGCCATTAATGCCGGTTACCCGTACCAGTGTATCCCTGGCCAGGTTACTGGATGATTCAGCCTGCCAGCTTTCACTGTGCAGCCAGACCCGACCACGGTTTGCAGTAAAGTCGTCCAGCACTGTGCCCTGCATACCGATCATTTCCTCTTCGCCGGTCACCACCTGGTGTCGGCGTATCGACAGCAGGCGGCTCAGCACCCAGATAAAAAACGCCGCCGAGACCAGTGCGGTGCCACCAATCAGTGGAATCGACACACTCAGGGTCGCCTCGTCCACCAGTATAATCGAGCCCACCACGAAGGCGGCAATGCCGCCAAAACCGAGTATGCCAAAACTGGGCGCAAACGCTTCCGCGATCATCAGCACGATGCCCAGCACAATTAGCGCCAGGCCGGCGTAGTTAATCGGCAACACCTGAAACGCATACAGCGCCAGCACCAGGCAGATCGCGCCCACCACACCGGGAAAGATCGCACCGGGGTTGGCCAGCTCGAAAATAATGCCGTAGATGCCGATCATCATCAGGATATAGGCAATATTGGGATTGGTGATCACCGACAGCAACTGGCTGCGCCAGTCCGGCTTCACCTCGATCACCTGCAGGTTTTGCGTATCCAGTACCCGCTTACCGGTCTCCATTTTAACCGTGTGACCGTGAACCTGCTCAAGCAGCTCGCCCACACTGCTCGCCATCAGGTCAATCACATTCTGCTGCAGCGCCTCGGAAGCCGTGAGGTTAACCCCTTCGCGCACTGCCGCCTCGGCCCATTGCGCATTGCGGCCATGGCGTTCGGCCAGTCCCTGGATATACGCCACCGCATCCTCCAGCACCTTGCGCTCCATTGGCGTCTTGCCACGGCGGGGCTCAGCTGGTGCGGCTGCATCATCTGCAGCGGTCTTCTCTTCGCTGGTCTGACTGGGTGGTTCTTCTGCAGGTGGCTGTTTCGGCGTTGGCAGTTTATCGGGAATCGCGGGTACCCCACCGATCTGCACCGGGGTAGCGGAACCCAGATTAGTGGCGGGTGCCATGGCGGCAATATGACTGGCGTAGAGAATATAGGTGCCGGCGCTGGCGGCACGGGAACCCGAAGGCGCGACATAGCTGGCTACCGGCACAGGTGACGCAAGAATCCGCTTGATCATCTCGCGCATCGACGCATCCAGCCCACCGGGGGTATCCATGCGCAGAATCACCAGCTCGGCGCCGTCATCCCACGCCTGCTCCAGCCCACGCACCACATAATCGCTGGTGGCCGGACCAACCGCGCCGTCAATATCCAGCAGCAGCGCCACACGCTGTCGATCCTGTCCTGTTGCAGTCAGGGCAAACACCGCGCCCAGCAACAGCAGCAGAAACCAGCCTCCCAGGCGAAACACTCTGGCAGATCGGTTATTACCCAGTACAGTCAGCATAGTCATTCCTTCGTCAACCTGAGTACAGTCAGCATAAACACCCTTATCCGAAGTGGTCAACCGCTAATTCCCGGCAACTCAATGATACGAAGAAACATGACCATAGCTGCACTGTTGAGGCTGGAAGAAGACAATCAGTTAACTGGCCAGAAAAGCCAACAGAAAAGTGGCCCGGATGGTGCCATTAATACTGGGTCTGATGCAATTATTTGCATCAAACTATGCCCAGGTTGGGAAACGCCAATAGAGAGCTGGGCGATTTTTAATCCCTCCAGCACCTGCACTCAGTATCCTGCAGATACGAGCAGGCTCAAAGGTCGCAAAAGTCTTATATTTGGGAACCGATAGTTTTGTACCTGGCCACACCAACCAGCCCAAGCAAACCTGAGCCGAAAAGCCAGAACGCGGCAGGAACAGGAACAGAAGATATGGTTGAGTCCAACGTTGCCTGAGTAGTGCTGTAGAGATAACCATTAGACTGGCTATACAGCATTTGCCCGCCTATAACGTGCCCATCACTCAAATATCCCGTTAATCGAAGCAGATAGTCATCTTCATATAGCTCAACATCATACGGATCGAACGCATTTGATGCATCAGGCTCATGGTAAATATCCAGGGTAAAATATCCAGCGGTTTCAACTCTTGCATAATTTAAATAGACATCATGCCTGCTGAAAATATTCCTGTCATAGCTAATGCTCTCTACAACAAGACCGGAAACGTCTGTCGCATTATCATAAGAAACGGTAACAGAACCTGCCACAGGATCATGATCAGCTGCCGGGGGAGTAGGCCCAAACGGTGATGAGCTCGTAGTGAAGTTCTCAAACGTGAAAGATATCGTCTGTGTAATTACAGCGGCCTGGGCAACACTACTTGCGATAGTTGCCAGACAAACACCAAGCGCCAACTGGTTGAATTTCATTTGTTTTTTCCCTTTTATACAAATTTTTTATTTATCCTGTGCAATAAAAGCAATTTTTTAGCCAAATTTATAACTCACTGTTTTATATAATATTTTATCCATTTAACTTTTTTAAAAATAGCTTTATGTAAAAAATAATGACAGTGTTATTTTTTACATACGACAGCCATTCCGGTCGATCTCTGCCTCTCGCAGACAGCCCTACCAGCAGCAGTTCAGTGCCAGGAACACCTTAGATTAGAGAAAATATCAGCCTGTATCCCAGCACCCTGCTTTTATTTTCTACTCCGCTTTGAGTGTCTGCAGCAGCATGTCATGGTAGTTACGGATACGCTGCACGTAACGCACCGGCTCCGAGCCGCGGGCATAGCCATAGCGCAGGTCTTTATAGTATTTTTTCTGCGACAGCAGGGGCAATACGTCACGAAAGTCATGCCACAGATCGGGGTTCCTGCCCAGTTCACGGGCCAGGTTGCGGGCATCGTAGACATGCCCCATGCCGACGTTATAGGCCGCCAGTGCAATCCAGGTTCGATCCGGTTCGGCAATTTCCTCTGGCAGTCGGCTACGCAAGTCCGCCAGGTATTTAGCCCCGCCCAAAATACTCTGCTTCGCATCCAGCCGGCTTTTAATCCCCACCTCCCGGGCGGTGGGCAGGGTCAGCATCATAATGCCACGTACGCCGGTGGGGCTACGGGCACGCCGATCCCAGTGTGACTCCTGGTAGGCCTGGGCGGCCAGCAGCACCCAGTCAATCCCGTGTTTTTCACCGGCGGCCTGAAACAGCGCCTGGTACTGTGGCAACAGCTTTTTAACCTTGCGCTGGAACACCCGGGTGTTGACGTAATCAAACACATCGATGAAGCCGTAATACTTGTTAATCAGCGCCTGTAGTTGCGTGTTCTCGCGAAACGTTTCCAGCCAGTTATTCAGCTCCCGCTGCAAACCCTGCGCCTCGGGTGGCAAGGCCCAGGCCAGCGGCTGGGGCTGGCTGAGGTCGAAGCGCACTGACAGCTCGGGCATATAACGCTGGTTCACCGCGACGATATTGGAATCACCGATGGTGCAGTCCAGCTCACGCTGCCAGACCTTCTCCAGCAGATACTCGGTGTTGTGTTCCGGGTGTACCTGCCAGCTGAGTTCCGGGTAGTCCTGCTGCAGCTGACTGAGCTGTTCCACGTAACTGGTCTCTGCCGGCACCTCAATCGACAGCCCCAGCAGATCCTCCACCTGTGACGGCTGGGCACCCCCTCGGCGACAGACCACCTGTTGCGTCACTTCCTGGTAACTACGGGAAAACAGCACGCGCTGCTGGCGTTGCTGGGTGCGGGTGAGCCCGGCAGCGGCAATGTCCGCCTCACCGGCGGCGATCATCGCCAGAATCTCAGCGGGGTTGTCACGCACCACAAGCTCTACCTCAACCCCCAGGTGTTCAGCGAACGCCGACACCAGGTCATACTCAAAACCGGTTGCACCATCGCGCCCGACATAATAGGTGGTGGGCGCGTTACGGGTAACCACTACCAGCTTGCCCTCGTTCTGGATACGCTCGATATAGGCATCACCTGTACAGGCAGACAGTGCCAGCACCAGCAGGGCCAGCAGGCCACAACGCCAGCCGTTCAATCCACGCTGACGCCCGGCACCCTGCTCAACCGGTAACGAATAATCGACATGTTTCATTTATATAGCCTCATCCCGCAGCCGAGCCCGTGCGTGTCCATGGTGCGCTCGGGGCTGATCTGTTTCTGGCTGCATACCCGGCCAGGCATCAGCGCCAGCTCTGATATCAACCAGCTTACCAGCGCGGTATAACTGACATCAATCTGTTTGCGGGACATCGGCAACTTTTTAGCCGCGTTTATTACAGCGGCCATCAATAAAAAAGCCGCTATAGTTAGCGGCTTTTTTATCAATCACTTTCTGCAATCGCTTATCAGAGCTTAGAGCTTCTTCTCTGGCGTCGCATAAGGGCCGGCAAGTAACCCATTGGTTGCATTATATAATGTATTTACATTGACCTGCCTCGACAGGGTGGGCGTATGATCGACCACGTCACTCAGCATTTGTGTAACAATAGCACCAATTAATGCGCCAACCAGGCCACCGCCGCCATCACCCGAAGACTGTTGTGCAGCACCTCGACCTTCCCATAGCAATGCACCGCTCTTCACGTCAACCAGCTTCATTCCAACACTCACAACAGCAGCAGATGTTGTTACCTGGTACTTCTGTCCCCACTCTTCTATGGTTACATAAAGTACTGAATCCGCGCCTATAATCTCATCAATCTTTGTCAACGAAACTGCATGCATTTCAGCCGGTTCTGGCAAACCATTCTGCTTCATCATGTTATCAACAACGGATACCGGGAAAACATAGTAGCCTTTTTCCGCTAACGGCCGGGTGATGGTAGACAGGTAAATATACGGCGCTTCAACTTCGACTGTATTATTTACCGGCGGCAATACAAGTATTGACCTGGGCTTGCTTTCCAGCAAATTGGTATAATCATATGGTTCATGATTAGCACAACCGGTTAACGCAATAACTACTAACAGCATTGCAATATGATGCATCAATCTCATGATTTTCTCCCTTTAAATGCACGTTCCATCATTCCATCTATAAATTTTGCAGATTCCGGGAACAATGTTTTTTCCTGGTTGAATGCCTCAACCGCGAGATTAACATTACCTTTATTTGCATACATAAAGCCCAGGTGTGCATATACACCGGGCGGGACTCTTTTACCCGCATTAGCAGCCCTGTCAATATCTGCCGTTAGTTTTTCAATTTGCACATCGGCTTCGGCAGTGCCTGCCTCAACATACATATTGTAAATCAAAGCTTCATATTCGCCCCAGTAATACATCGGTGGCTGCCTGGTTGCACAACCGCTTATTACCATGGCAGACAAAACGCCCGCCGCAAAAAAATTGATTATCTGTTTTATTTTCATTCTTCTATTTTCCATACGCCGCTTTCAATACCTTTAACCAGCTTATTAACTGCTTCCATTATGGCGAAGTTAAGCACCTTACCATTCAAGGTCGAGTCATAGCCTGCCTTTCCACCAAAGCCCACTATTTCACGGGTGCCCAGTTCGTACTCCCCGGCACCCTGAACTGAATAAACTATCTCTGATGTCAGCACATCAACTACATTCAGTGTCACTTTTGAGTAGGCAACCTGCTGCTTACCCTTACCAAGAATCCCAAATAGCTGCCTGTCACCGGTAACCTTGCGACCAAACTCGGTTACATCACCTGTTACCGTGTAACGCGCACCCTTGATAGTCTGCTTTGCCCCGCGAAGACCCGCTTCATTCTTCATCGTTTCCAGGTTCTCTCGATCAACCACCTTGAATCGATTTGTCTGCTGCAAATGGGATTTCAATATTGTTTTTGACTGATTGCCCAGTTGATCTATGTTTGAGGAAAACAGGCCCTGCATATAGGTAGAGCGTTTATGAAAAGCACCCACTACCAGCGTCGTTTTTGGCCCATTGTAAGCCGTATTATATGTCTCGACGGTTAACGGATTTAC